>LIBO01000253.1 GCA_001438005.1 Verrucomicrobia subdivision 6 bacterium BACL9 MAG-120507-bin52
GTTCAAGCCTCGGTAGGGCGGACCATCCTTGGTCCGCCGGTGGTAGGTTGGTATTTGAGCACCCATCCTTAGGTAGGGTTGCCTTTGTAAGGCAACCGATTCAATCGGCGATCATTCAGTGCCCAGTCGGTTCGCTTGCAAAGCGAACCCTACCTAAGCGTCGAGGCCCGTACCCCTAAAAACAAAAACCCCCCGGACGAGCAATCACTCTCGTCCGAGGGGTTTCTATACTAACTGTGCTCTAAATAATCTTTAGAAGCTGTAGACCACTTCCGCACCCGCGTAGTGGGCCGGGCCACTGCTGTTCAATGCACCTGCATCGGCACCAGTATTAGTCCCAGAGATGTTGTTGCCCCAATCCAAGCGGTACTCCGCCCGGATCAGAACGTTGTCGATCACGTTGAAACCAGCCGTGATCGTGTACTCCCACCAGCTCAAACCAGCGTTCTGATTGGCTGTTCCAAGACCATTGCTGATCTTTGCCAAATTATCGCCACCAAAGTATTCACCTCGGCCAGCCAGCGAGAACCAGTCGTTAAACTGATACTTCGCATAGGCCGCAGCGCCCCACCATGTCGAGTTGTTAGCTGTGCCTGCTGTCGCACTGTTGAATCCATTTGCTCCAGCCGCATTGCCAAGCAATGTATCAAAAGCTAGCAAGAGCTTGTCATCGGCGAACTTCGGCGCCCAGTTGCCCCATGAGTTATAGATAATGGTATAGGCACCACCGGCATCAGCAGTGCTTGCCACATTTACGGGCAAGGCGTTTTGACCTTGCGCTGTGCCAGCTGCACCGGGTGCTCCAGTGCTATTCTCACTTGCCGTACTGTACTGAAAGTTGTGGCTCCAGTTCGCATTTCCACCGGGAGCAGTCACGTTCAGGGCGGCCAAGAGGACCACACCGTCGCTGCCACCAGAAGTGGTCGTGTTGTTATCGCTGTTTGAACCGTTTGCTACACCGAGCTTACCATCGAGGTAATCATCGAATTTGTAGGACGAGAGAACGCCCGTATACCAAAACGGTACCTGATTGTAGAGCATGCCATAAGTAATGTTCATGTTCGCCGGACGTTCCATTACCTCGTATCCGATGATGGAGGCAAATTTACCCACTTTGAAGTCCCAGCCGTTACCCACCGGGGCGCGGAGTTGAACATAAGCCTGTTCGAGGAACAGGAAGTTTGAGTCCATTTGAGTGTTGTTTTGGCTGGTACCATCAAACGCGTGCGTCGCACCAGGATTGGCCAAGAACTTGGCGTCTTCACCGATCATCACATCAACGCGGAACCCAGCTTGGGCTTTGTTTTCCGAGGTCATCGCCTTTTCGAGCGCGATTTTCACGGCGTACAAGTTGAAGTCACCCTGTTGGGCGGAATCACTTTGCACACGGCTATTCACCTGTGAGTTGCCGCCTTGGCCGGTAAAGTTGTAGCTATAACCGGTGTCGACGTATCCGCTGAGCTTGATGCCCTTCTGGGCGGTCTCAACGAAGTTATTCTGAACCATCTTTTTTGTATCTTGGGCGGAAGCTTCCGGAGCGCTGTCCGCGAGGGACAAGCTGGCCACGGCCGCAAGCACGCCAAGAATCGCTGTAATATTCTTGATCATTTTGTTTTCTATCTCCTGTTTGTGTTTGTTTGTGTTTGAACTGAAGCTAAGCCGTGGTTTATGCCAAAACTTAGCTCCAATTTGACTATCTTTTTTATAAGAGGAAAAAAATTCGTCAAGATTTTTTTATCTCTTTTAGCCTAGTCCAAACTGGTCGATGGACTGGGCTGAATATTATATAGCACGATCCGTGCCAACTACTCGGAATATAGTAACTCTTTTGCATATTCATGATTAATAGGAATTTAGGAAGACAATATGACTTTCTACTGTCCCTCACACCTCTCGGCTTAGGCCATTTTTAGCCACAAAGTCGGTCCGGATGGCTGGTATTTGTTATATGAGCACCCATCCTTAGGTAGGGTTGCCTTTGTAAGGCAACCGATTCAATCGGTCGATAATTCAGTGT
>LIBO01000254.1 GCA_001438005.1 Verrucomicrobia subdivision 6 bacterium BACL9 MAG-120507-bin52
GGGGGGGGAAGTGGCGGGTATCGGGGGCGAGATTAAAGGTTTTTCGGAGCGCGGGATCCTCGACGAGGATGATGGGTTCATTTTCCCATCCGGCGGGTTTTTGCCAAAGGGAGAGGATGAGTTGGCGGGAACCAATTTTCCCATGGTCAGGCAGAGAGACGGAATTTCGCCCGGTGAGGGAGGCGGTCAGCTCTTGGGCAAAAGAGAGGAAGGGTTTGACGCGTCCGCGGTGTTGGATAAGGAGCGTGTCGTAAGCGGAATCGTTTTCGGCCAGCGACGCTTTGTTTTGGGCCAGAGCGGAGCCCGAGCTCAGGCTGAGGCTGAGAAAAAGTAGGGAGAGAAGACGGATCATAGGTCAGGTGCGTGGGGTAGGTTCTCGACGAAGGTAGAACATGGAGAAGATGCCGGCGACCATAAGCAGGGAGCCGCTCCATTTTAAAAACCAGCCTGGGTCGTGGAGGACTTGTAGGGTGGTGCGATTGAGATCTTGAGGATCCCAGCCAGCTTGGGAGAATTTGTAGGAGAGGCCGGTAATTTGCGGGAGGAGTCCAGGGGGATAGGTGGCGGGTTGATTCATTTCGAGCTGAGCGGGCACTTCGACCTTATTTTTTTCATCGGCGAAGGTGACGGTGGCGAGGAAGTTGGCCGGCTCGTCGGTGCCAGGGTCACGTGGGACTTGGAAGGAGTCGAGCCGGATGGAGAAGGGGAGATTTTGCAGTTCAAGACCGAAGCCGATGCGGGAGGTGGCGGTGGGGGTGGAGAGGACGGCGGAGGTGCCTGAGGCAATCCAGCGGGCGGGACCGGAGGATCCGTCGGGGGAGCGGAGGAAAGCGTGGAGAGCGGGTCGGCCGGGGGTGGACTCAATCTTTTCTGAGGGAACGGTGCTGGTTTCGATGCGAGCGTGAGTTTCCAAGGTGAGGATACGGACGGACCAACCTTTCCAGCCGGGAGAAAAGGTTTGGCCGATTTGGGTGGTGCCGCGGGTGGGTGAGGTGGAGGGTGATTCGGCGAGGTAGAGAAGTGAGTTGGGGGTGGGCCCGGGGGAGAGAGTGAGTCGGGAGGGGGAGGTGTCGGGGAGAGAGCCTTCGAGCATGACCAGGACGGCGGGGTTAATGGGTTGGTCGCCCTCGGTGGCAGGTTGTCCGTCGCGAAGGACCATATTGGGCCAGTAGCGGGCGACGAGGATTTTGGCGCCGGAGAAGTCCTCGAGAGTGCGGTTGAGTAGGTCGGTCAATCGGTAGATTTCGCCCGAGCCGTCTGGGCGAAGGATTTCCAGTTCGAGGGGATCGCCCGAGTTTCTTGAGCCTAAGAAAAAGCGAAAGCCGCTGGGGGTACCAGTGGAGTTGTGGAGGATGGGTTGAGCGGGGTCACGGGCGAGGACCATTTGGGTTTCGCGAAAGGTGGGAGCGGTGGGGGGTGGGGTAGCGGATGGCAGTGTGGGGAGAAATTGGACGATGGTTTGTGGGCCAAGGTTGGCGCGAGAATCGGAGGTGGAATTAAGAATGAGTGGGAGTTGGATGGGCTCAGGACCAAATGGGCCAGTGAATTCAAGGGTGATGCCTGGGTTCGGGGAGGCGGGGTCGGGCAGGAGGTTGGTTTTCTCGACGGAACGAGAGGTGTAGCCGTCGATGACGAGTTGCACGTCGGAGCTGGGAAGAGGGAGAAGGCGGGGGCGATCGGGTCGCGGGGTGCGAACTTCAGGGTCGAAGGGGGTGGAGAAAAGTTGGCCGGTGGCGGGGCTTTCTACAGTGAGGCGGGGTCGATCGAGGAGAACTTGGTTGGCGGGTGGGGCGCCGCGGGAAAGATCGAGTGAGCCTTCAAAACCGCGGGCGCGGCCGAGAAGAGCTCCCCCGAGAAGGATGATAATGCCCGCATGGGTAATCACGAATCCGAGGTGGTGCTTTTGCCAAGGCCAGCGGGTCATCGTCGAGCAGATAAGATTCAGGCAGAGGAGGAGGAGCCAGAGATTGAACCAGGGAGAGCCATAGACGTAAGCGCGGGCGACGCGGGTA
>LIBO01000255.1 GCA_001438005.1 Verrucomicrobia subdivision 6 bacterium BACL9 MAG-120507-bin52
CCCCCGACCCCACCACCGCCCAAGGCCTCCTGAAACTGGCCGGCTTCCCGCAAGGGAAAGGCTTTCCCCGCGTCTCTCTCCTCTACAACAAATCGGAGCTGAACGAACAGGTCGCCGTCGAAATCCAAGCCCAGTGGAAACGTGTCCTCGGGGTTGAAGTCGAACTTCGCAACCAGGAGTGGGCCACCTACCTCAAATCTCTCGATGAACTCGATTTCGATATCGCCCGCTCCAGCTGGGTTGGCGATTACGACGATCCCAACACCTTCCTCGACTGCTTCGTCACCGGTCGCGGCAATAATCGCACCGGCTGGTCCGACCCCACCTACGACTCCCTCCTCGCTTCCGCCCTGGCCGAACCGAACCCCGCTCGACGCCTCCAACTCCTCGCCCAAGCCGAAACCATTCTCGTCACCCAAGCCTTCCCCATCATTCCCCTCTACCACTTCGTCGGTTGCCTCATGTTCGATCCCTCCCAGTGGGCCGGCCTCTACCCCAACCTCCTCGATGAACATCCCTTCGCCGAAATTCGAAAGAAGGACAAATGATCTCTTTTCTTTTTCGCCGCCTTCTCTCCTCTCTGCCCGTGGCTCTTCTCGTCCTCGCCACCTGCTTCCTTCTCGTCCGCCTCGCCCCTGGCTCTCCCTTCACCTCGGAACGCGCCCTCGACCCCGCCACCCGACAGATGCTGGAAAGTAAATACGGCCTCTCTGGATCACTCCCCCAACAGCTCGCCCGCTACATCGGCAACGTCCTCCAAGGCGACCTCGGCGACTCTCTCAAGTTCCGCGGCCGCACGGTCGTGGAAATTATCTCCCAATCCCTCCCCCGCTCTCTCCTCCTCGGCTCCATCTCCTTCGCCCTCGCCCTTGGCCTCGGCATCCCCCTCGGAGCTTGGGCCGCCGCCCGACAAGGTCGCCCCGCCGATCACTGGCTCAATGGCCTCGCTCTTCTCACCCTTTCTATTCCCACCTTCGTCTTAGCCCCCGTTGCCGTCCTCTTTTTCTCCTTCGGACTCCCCCTCTTTCCGCCAGCTGGCTGGGGCACCCCCCTCCAACTCGTTCTCCCCTCCCTCTGCCTCGCTCTCCCCTTCGTCGGCATCTGTGCGCGACTCACCCGCTCCGGCCTTCTCGAAACCATCGGGGCCGATTTCATCCGCACCGCCCGCGCCAAAGGAGTCTCCGAAAAATCTCTCGTCCTTCTTCATGCCCTCCGGCCCGCCATCCTACCTCTCGTCGCTTATGCCGGCCCGCTCGCCGCCAGTATTCTCACCGGCAGCCTTGTCATCGAAGAAATCTTTGCCATCCCTGGCATCGGCCAATTCTTTGTCAGTGGCGTCATCAACCGCGACGTCTTTCTCGTCTCCGGTGTCGTCCTCGTCTACTGCCTGCTCCTTCTTTTCTTCAACCTGCTCGCCGACTGGATCACCGCCCTCCTCGATCCAAGGATACGACTCGACTCATGAAAACCCGCCTCATCCTTCTCATGCTCGGCGGCATCGCCCTCGCCTCCCTCCTCGGTCCTTGGCTTAGCCCCTACTCCGTTTCCACTGTGTCCGCCGCCCCCCTCTCCCCACCCAGCCTAGCCCACTGGCTGGGCACCGATCTGCACGGACGCGACCTCCTCACTCGCCTTCTCTACGGGGGTCGAATCTCCCTCCTGGTCGGCTTGGTCGGGGCCTCTGTCTCACTCCTCGTCGGGGTCACCTACGGCCTCGTCTCCGGCTATCTCGGCGGACGCACCGATAACGCCATGATGCGCCTCGTCGACATTCTCTATGCCCTGCCCCGCATCGTTCTCGTCATCGTTCTCATCACTCTGTTCGATCTAAAACTCAAGGGCCTACTCGATGGCTCCTGGCTGGCCCCACTCGCCCCACACGCCCGCCTCATGCTTCTTTTTGTGGGCCTCGGGTTGGTCGAGTGGTTGACGCTGGCCAGAATCGTCCGCGCCCAAGTTCTCTCCATCAAAGAGCGCCCCTTTATCC
>LIBO01000256.1 GCA_001438005.1 Verrucomicrobia subdivision 6 bacterium BACL9 MAG-120507-bin52
TACACCTGCCATCAGCACCACAGGGACATTAACATCTTTCAACACGACAGCGGGCACGGCATCGGCGGCGCAGACTTTCAGTGCCACAGGCTCAAACTTGAAGGCTGACATCACAGTAACGGCGCCGGCTGATTTTGAGGTAGCCAGCGATGGGACGAACTTTGGCGGCACCGCGACAATCACGCAGAGCGGGGGGTCGGCCAGCGGTACAGTTTCGGTGCGGGTAGCTGCCAGTGCGTCGGCCGGTGCGATTTCGGGCAATGTGACGTTGGCCAGTACAACGGCCAGTGGGAGTGTGGCGGTGAGTGGATTTGTCAGTGGGCCGGTGGCTTTGCCTTATGGGCCGGAGACTTTCGAAACGAGCCAAGGGCAGTGGTTATCCCACAGCTCTAGCTCCACCAAGAATTGGTCTAGGGTTTTGCTAGGCACCGACTACGTGATGCAAATGAACGGGTATGACTCCACCGATGGGGCGCCGGCCGCCAACGACTGGCTGATTCTGGGTCCGATTAATGTGCCTTCAGGAATCTCCGCACTGGTGGCGAACTTTAACATTCAAAAGGTTTTTACCAGCGGCGAGGACTCGGAGTTTAACCTAAAAGTCTCTTCGAACTACAGCGGATCGGGCGATCCTACTAGTGCCACCTGGGATACGGTCAATTTCACCAAACCGGCAGCGCAAACAACGAGCAGTACCACCATGGATGCTTCCGGCAATGTAGTTTTGCCGAGCAGTCTGCACGGGCAGTCGGCGGTCTATGTGGCGTTCCATTTGGAGGCGACGGGCGCTACGTCCACCTCCCGCTGGAGCATTGATGACTTTGCTTTAACTACGACCACCGTGCCACCGCTTTCTTTTACTGGCATGCCTGCATCGATCGATGAGGGTGTGGAATTAACTATTGGCACTATTTCGATTCCATCGGTCCTAAGTACCGACCTGAACGTCATTGTGACGAGTAGCCTTCCATCTGCCTTGACTGTAGATGGAGGTGATGGGGCTTCTGAATCGATAACGGTCACTATATTCGCTGGCGACACTTCCAGCACATTTTTCATCAGCACAATTCGGGATTTTGAAGCGACGGCAGACAGAAACGCCACTCTCACCGCGTCGGCTGATGGCTACCAGGTCACTACTTCGCTGGTGACGATTAAGAATTTGGATTTGCCCAGTACAAGCTTGGGCGCCTCTGGTTATACGCAAGCGTTTACAGATTACGCTGCGGCTACGCCTACCCTGCCGCTGGGGTGGTCAGTCTCTGGATCCAATACCACGTTCCCTGCAGCTGACGCCGATTGGGGCCAAGGATCCAGTGCGGGACTGCGCGGTGGGGCAAACGTCCTAGGATATCAGCACTCGGGCAGTACTGGTATTTTCAAAAAAATCTTAACCTTGAAAAACGAGACTGGGGCAGTCATCACGGACCTCACGGTTTCGTACAAAGGACGGGTCGAGAGAGCTGCCGAACAGAGGTTCCCTGCCTACGTTGTGGCGCTGAATGGGGTGGCGGTGCCCGCCCTCGCCTACAGTACGGCGGATGGTGATAACGTAACGCGTGTCGCGTCGATCACTGGATTATCGGTGGGTGTTGGGGCTACTTTTGAAATCGTATGGGAATCGGATGGCAGCTCACCCGGCAGCGGCAGCCGTCGCCAAATTGGCATCAGCGAGGTTAGTGTAACCTTGGGCGCGACCTCGACCGCCCCGACCTTGAGTGGTCTTTCCATCCCGATCATCAACGTGACCCGGACGCAGGCGCAGGCCTCGGCCAATGTGACCACGGACGGAGGTGCGGCCATCACGAAGCGTGGTTTTGTGATTGCAGTCACCTCCGCCAACCCGAACCCAGAAATCGGGGGCACGGGGGTGACAAACGTGGAGGATGCAGGGACGGAAGTCGGCCTGATGACGGCGACCTTCACGGGATTATCGGTGGAGACGGGCTATACGGTGAAGG
>LIBO01000257.1 GCA_001438005.1 Verrucomicrobia subdivision 6 bacterium BACL9 MAG-120507-bin52
CGAATTTTGGCGGAGCAGGAGGTGGTGGAGTTGGCGGGTGGGAGGACGGGTTCGTGCACGTATGCGGGGGAGGCGGCACGAACTATTTTTGATCTACTGACGGTAGGGGCGGAGGGAATTACCCATGGGGTGCAATCGGGGCAGACGACCTGGAAAGTATTTGCGGAGACGGCGGCGAAGCTGATGCGAGCCCGAGGCAAAAAGGTGGCCTGCCGGGAAATTCGGGAGATTCGGCAAAGTCAGATTGCGGGCATGAGAGTCGCCCGGCCGGCTTTTTCGCCGCTGGACCTTTCGGAGACGGAAAGAATTTTGGGCCGGAAAATTCCGGCTTGGGAAATCGGGTTGGAGGAGTATTTGCGGGAGATTGGGTGCTAGTGAATCGGGCTGGAAGATTGAGCACCCCTTGCTAAAGCAGTGTGATGTCTGATTCCCTTTCCCTTTTGGTCATGGCGGCGGGTATGGGTAGCCGGTATGGAGGTTTGAAACAGTTAGATCCGGTGGGGCCGAGCGGGGAGGTGTTGCTGGACTACGCGGTCTACGATGCCAAGCAGGCGGGAATTGCCCGAGTTATTTTTCTCATCCGAAAGGACTTGGAGGGGGACTTTCGGAAGGTCATTGGGAAGCGATATGAGGGGAAGGTAGAGGTGGATTACGCTTTCCAAGAATTGCACGATTTACCGAAAGGATTTTCGGTGCCGGAGGGTCGGAAAAAGCCGTGGGGGACAGGGCAGGCGATCTTAGCGGCGGGGAAGGTGATTCGCGGGCCTTTTGTGGCGATCAACGCGGATGACTTTTATGGCCGAGAATCGTATCAGCTTTTGCAGCGGCATTTATCGTCGAAGGAGGACCAGGGAAGTGGGGAATTCGCGATGGCGGGGTTTCGGTTGGATCAGACGTTGTCGGATCACGGCACGGTGACGAGAGGAGTATGCCAGAGGGACTCGAAGGGGTTGTTGATGGGGGTGGAGGAGTATTTTGATTTGAAAAAAAGTGGGGCCAAGGTGACCGGCAAAAATAAAGACGGGAAAGAGGGGGAGTTTGCGGGGGACGACCCGGTGTCGATGAACTGCTGGGGATTTCATCCCTCCATCTTTCCGATGTTAGAGGAGGGCTTTGCGCGATTTTTGAAAAAGGAGGGAGCATCGGATAAATCGGAGTATCTGATTCCGAATGCGGTGGGGGGGTGGATTTCGGGAGGTCGCGCCCAAGTGCGGGTGTTGCCGACATCGGAAAAGTGGGCGGGCATGACCTATCCGGAGGACAAGCAGTTGGTCGCAAAGTATCTGATGGGATTGTTGGAAAAGGGAATTTATCCCAACCCTTTATTTCCGACTCGGGGAGGTTAGCTTACTCGGGTGAGAAACCCTTGGCAGTTTTTTCTAGGAATGAGTCTGCTGGTCGGGCTAGCGGGGTGGTGGTTTTTGGGGCAGGTTGACGCGATGACGAACGCCAAAGGAAAGAGTGTGGGGAGTATGGTTCAAGTCCGGTTGATGAATCGGGAGGGTCAGGCCGGTCCGGTTCGAAATGTGCCGCACGTCGTGCACTCGGATAAGGAGTGGGCGGCACGGTTGACCTTGGAGCAGTTTCGTATCGGCCGGACGGCCGGGACGGAGCGGGCGTTTTGCGGAGTCTTTCACGATCACCATGCCAAGGGGATCTACCTGTGCGCGGGCTGCGGGCTGCCACTATTTCGGGCGGGGGATAAGTTTGATTCGGGCACGGGCTGGCCCAGTTTTTTTCAACCGTTTGCGGAGGAGAACATCGGAGAGCAAACGGACCACGATCTGGGAATGGCCCGAACCGAGGTTCACTGCGTGCGATGCGACATGCATTTGGGGCACGTTTTCCCGGACGGGCCGAAGCCAACGGGACTGAGGTACTGCATTAATTCAGCGGTGCTAAGTTTTCAGGAAGAAGGAGCTGCGCCAGAGGTGGAGACGATCGATGTGGCGGGGGG
>LIBO01000258.1 GCA_001438005.1 Verrucomicrobia subdivision 6 bacterium BACL9 MAG-120507-bin52
GCTCTTTCTCTGCTTTGCCTCCCAATGCCTCAGGGGAAATGCCAGAAACAGCTGGCAAAGTGGGGCGGGGCTAGCCATCGCAGCAACGGCTCATCCACTTGCTTTGCACGGAGGCGTTGCTGCTTTTTTTAACCGATGGAACCGGCCCGTGGCCTGGATTCCCACCTTTCTCCCCCCCCTAATTGTTGGCCTCGCCTGCCTCGCCCCGATCTGGTTCTGGAACTTTGAATGGTGGTGGAGTGATTTTCAAGACCTCCGACAGTTTTATACTGGATATACGCGGGAGATGGGAGCTGGTTGGCAATGGCCGGTAAACTTTTTCGACTTTTTGTCCCACGACTGGCTACATCTGCTTGGTGGAATCGCTCTTATTCCATGCTTGTTTACCTCAATCCGCCCCATCGCTGTCGCTGCTTTGATCTTAGTCGGACTTCTTACCCAAAACCGACAAAACCTGCCCGTTTTTTATTATCAAGCAGTCGTGGCCCTCCCTCTTTTGGTAGTTTGCCTAGGATGGGGTTTGGTGTGGCTACAAAGAAAGTTCTTTCGTCGCTGGCGATGGACCCGCTGGTCCCTATTTCTCTTGCCCATACTCATGCTTATGCACGTAGGGCCCAAAGTATGGTCGGGTAGTTTGGTCTCCAGAAACGACCCTTGGGTGGTTCAATCAAACCAGGATCATATTCGGGTCTCCTCTTGGCTGAATCAAAATACCCGCCTGGAGGATTTGGTCATTTGCCACTGGAACATCGGTTGGCTTCTTCAATGTCGAACAGCGGACCCCATGATGTCAGTTGCTTGGGATGGGATGACAACTTTCACGTATGAAAAAGGCTTACCTCAAGAAAGATTTCGTTATCCAGCTAACATTCGAGAAGCGAAATATTTCGTCCTTACAGATATCGATCGCATTTGGACATTAGGTCAACCCAATGTTTCTATTCTTTTCAATGAGCAGACTCTCGCGGCCTGGCACCCTGTTTTTCAAAGTGGAGGCGTATTAGTTCTGGCTCGTCCTAACTTTGCGCCTCCAGCACGATAGCCGCCTGTATCCAGAGATCTCTGGGGCCAAAATCGTATTGCAGTAAACGACAGCCTGCTGCCTCGGCGAAGCTCTCCGCCTCTTGACGAGAACGAAGGAGACTTGGCTCTGGAGGATGCAGAGGATCCAAAACCCCGACCCTCTCGCGAATCCAAGATGCCGCCCGCAAAAAATAAACGGAGGGGGCATGACGATGTGGCCAAAAAAGAATGACCTTACCACCCGGCAAGATGCTCTGTCGCATATGGATAAGAATCTTAATAATTTCCTCGCGCGAAAAGTGTTCAACCAGCCCTAGCGAGTAAATTCCCGCAAGACACTGTCCAAGGGGATTTTCAAGAATGTTATTATTTAATACCGTAGCTTGTGGATACTTCCGGGTGTAAAGATCTCTTGCCTCAGAAGAAATATCCACTCCAGTAATATTGTACACTTTCGCCACTTGCTCATCGGCCTCTCCACCCCCGCACCCCACATGATAAATTCTGGACCCAAGGGGGAAATGCAAGGTCAGAATCTTTCGTAAACGACCGACAATAAAAAGCTTTCGGTAGATGGACGCAAGCAAGGCATACCATTGTCTGCCACCCGATTGACCGGCCTTCCAGTAGTGATTCCACGCCTCGGCATCATTCCGTACAGAATTTAGCTTCGTTGGGAGCAAAAAAAGGGTGAGCAGCACCCGAACACTCCGCCAAGCTTGCCGGAGGTTGAGCTTCGATTCCCCGTAAACCCTTTTGGGCAGGCATATCGGTATCTCTGCACATAAAATCTTGCTGTTTTGCAGAACAAAAAGACTTTCGAAGAAGAAGGCGTAACCTGCGGATTGGACCCTACCCCAAAGTTCCTTGGGAATCTGGTTTAGTCGATAAATGCGAAAGGCCCCGGTGGCATCCATGGG
>LIBO01000259.1 GCA_001438005.1 Verrucomicrobia subdivision 6 bacterium BACL9 MAG-120507-bin52
GCATCGGGGCGAACCACCATCGAGACACACCACTTCCGTGTTTTCACAAAAGCCGCCGCCCGATCCACCACCTTGCGCACCGGAGTCCACTTCTTTCCGATGATTCCTGGATTGGTGACCACTGCTCCGAGCCAGTGAAAGAAGTTCAGCACCTCGGGACCGCTGATCCCTGGGAAGAGATACTTGTTGCCCCCAGAGAATCCGACGACTTCGTGCGGAAATGTCGGCCCCAGTATCACCAGCTCGTCATACTCCAACGCCGCGCGATTAATCCGCACCTTCACCTCCATCTCAAAAAGACCACCGGTAAGATCTCGGATCTCGCTGGATGGAATTTTTCCTATCTCAACCAGTGTCTTGTCATCGTCCCAGGCATGATTGAGCAACTGAACCTTAGGATATCCCTTCGCTTTACTTTCCAAGGTCAGATCCAGTCGATGGCAAATGGCCTCTTGGCTCATCGGCGGATGGGTGCCCAGTGCCACCATCACATCGATCTGTTTCGCTACCGAGCCCAACCAGGCGTGGACCTCCTGAAACATCTGCCCGACCGGCGCCGTTCGGGTGTGATCAGGAACGATCAGCAGAACTTTACGATTTTTGAATTCGGCCTGTGGCAGACCGCTTTGCAGGATCTGCTGGGCCAGAGCCGGCGAGATCGAAGATTCGGACATTAGATCGTCTGCGAAAGGAAGCCACCGTCCACCCGCAGATCGATGCCGGTGACAAATCCGCTCGCCTTCGAACTCGCCAGAAAGACCGCTGCCCCAATCAGTTCATTGGGCTCACCGAAACGGCCCATCGGGGTATGGCCCATGATTGATTTGGCCCGATCGGTCGGTGTGCCGTCATCCTTGAAAAGCAGCTTTCGGTTCTGTTCCGCCGGAAAAAAACCGGGCGTAAGGGTATTCACCCTTACTCCATAGGGCGCCCACTCGCGCGCCAAGAACTGACTTAAGCTGATCACCGCGGCCTTGGCCGCCGAGTAGGCCACCACCTTCGAAAGCGGAATATGGGCGGAGACACTGGCAATGTTAATAATGCTCCCCTTTTTCCGCTTGATCATGCCCGCACCAAAGATTTGGCAGGGTAGAAGTGCCCCACCCACTAGATTTAGGTCAAAATTCTCCTTCCAAGCGGACAAGGCGAGAGTGGTCATCGGATTCTCTGGGGTGACTACTGCCGCCGGTTGGTTTCCTCCAGCTGCATTCACTAAAATGGTGGTCGGCCCTAGCTCTTTTTCCACTCTCTGCTCGGCCTGCTCGAGACCTTTCTGATCCAAAGCGTCGACCGACAAGAAAATGGCCTGCCCGTGCTTAGAAAGTTCCTTGGCCTTGGCCTCACCCCTCTCCTTATTTCTACCCAAAACCGCAACTTTCGCCCCTGCCTCAGCCAATCCCTCGGCCATCGCACCGCCTAATCCTCCTGTGCCACCTAAAACCACTGCAACTTCTTGCGAAAGATTAAATCGGTCATTTGTGGACATAAAATAAACCTATTCCAAATGCCGCAAAAAGGCACGGCGATTTAGGCTAATGGCTAGACCTTTCCCGCCTCCATTCCGAAATAAGATTCGGCATTGCGATAGCAGATATCCCGAACCATCCCCTCCAGCAGCTTCATATCCTTCGGCAGGGTTCCATTCTCCACCTCTTCTCCCAGGATC
The DNA here is from genome assembly GCA_001438005.1 of Verrucomicrobia subdivision 6 bacterium BACL9 MAG-120507-bin52. Classification (GTDB taxonomy): domain Bacteria; phylum Verrucomicrobiota; class Verrucomicrobiia; order Methylacidiphilales; family Verrucolacustridaceae; genus Verrucolacustris. The sequence goes on from LIBO01000259.1 coordinate 1,667, forward strand.
TGACAGAGCAACCGTCGAAAATACTCGTGCCGGGGATAGGACAGGAAACTTCGGGAATCAGTCAGCATCCCGACAAAGTTGGCTAGGAGCCCCAAACTAGAAAGCGCGTTCATCTGCCACTTCATCCCTTCCAGTTGATCCAAAAACCACCACCCGCTGCCGAACTGGATTTTTCCTCTGGCCCCCTCACCCTGAAAACTTCCGCAAAGGGTGGCCACCGCATAGTTGTCTGCTGGGTTCAGATTATAGAGGACCATTTTCGGTAATTGG
>LIBO01000260.1 GCA_001438005.1 Verrucomicrobia subdivision 6 bacterium BACL9 MAG-120507-bin52
TTTAATTTAGGGGGCTGTTTACACGAGGGGATGGGGGTGGAACCTGATTTGATGGCGGCGATTCGGTGGTGGAGAAAGTCGGCTGGGCAAGATTATGCGCCGGCGGAGATTAGCATCGGGGATTGCTATATTTTCGGCAAAGGGGTGGGGCGGGACGAGGAGGAGGGGGTGCGGTGGTTTCGGAAAGCGGCCGCCCAAAATTATGCGGCGGCCCAGCACCGTTTAGGAAACTGCTACTACCACGGTCAGGGGGTGAGAAAAGATTTGGCGCAGGCGATTCAGTGGTATCGCCAGGCCTCGGAGCAGGGATATAAGCCGTCCCAGCGGGCGCTGAGGGAGTTGGGGGATCGTGGCGATTAGGAGGAGCGAAGTCGTAGGTAGCTGAAGACAAAAACCGCAATGGAGAAGGCAAAGATTCCGCCCCCGACGAGGATGACAAAGATCCAATTTCCCCAGTCGGGACGGTTTGGCATAAATGATATTTATCGGGACAGGGCGAGGTAGGGAAGTCTGGATTGTTTCCTGTGTTGGAAAAGGGAGAATAGGAAATGCATAGGTTGGAAAAAGGCCGCGGGGGGGTGACGGTGGTGGGTTTTCACGGTTGGAGTGGGGATCACACCACATTTTTTCCCTTGATGGAGAACCTGCCCGAGGCGGTGACCTTTGTCAGTTATGACTTGCCTGGGTGTGGTCGATCCCCGGAGCCCGTTCGGTGGGAGATTCGGGCGGTGGCGCGGTCGATCGCGGAGGAGATCGTGGGTCTGGGGAGGCAGGGCGTAACCCTGGTGGGAAGTTGTACGGGTGGCTTGATCGCGATCTTTGTCGCGCGGGAGTTGGTGGAGATGGGCCGGGGCGAAGTGGTGGGTCGGGTGGTGATGATCGATCCGTTTGCGCAGTGTCCGTGGTACTTTCGGCTCTTTTTGGTGCCGTGGGTGGGGCCGGTGATGTATGCCACCGCGTTTGCCAACCCGGTGGGGCGGTGGGTGACCGACTTTTTCTTGCAGGAGAAGAGGACTGGCCAAGTGAGTTTGACCGAGTCGTTCCAAAGGGTGAATCATCGGGTCAGCTTGGCCTATCTGCGGATGTTGGAGAGGGCCGGGGCACCTGAGCAGTTTGGTGATTTAGATATATCGGTTGAAGTCGTGCGGGGGGAGAACACTTTTTTGGCAGTGCGTGAGGCGGTGGAGCGTTGGCAAAGGGTATGGCCAAAGATGAGCGTGCATGTTCTGCGTGGGGTGGGGCATTTACCGATCGAAGAGGCGACGGATTTGGTTCGGGGCACTGTTTTTCGCCAGGCGGGAGAGAGAAAGACACCGAAGACAAAGAAGATGTCGGCCCAGAAGGCAAGGGAGCTGCGGGAGTGGAGAAATGAGCTGACCCGTGGTGATTCGGTGGGAGGCTAAAAAAGCTTGGTCGAGGGTCCGCTGGTTGCAGACTTCAGGGATGAGGTTGCCTGCTGCTTGGGGTTTATTTTTTTGGGGGGCAGTTTGGCCTTTCTTAGGATGGGGAGAGGATGCGGTTTCGACGGTGTGGAGTGAGTTCAATCAGAATGGGGTGGTGATGGTGGAGCCATCGCCTGGGTTGGAGACGCCAGCGTCGAAGGAGGCTCGATTGGAACGGGAGAAGGAGGAGGCGAAGGATGCGAAGCTGAATCGGTCCTTGGTGAAACAGGAGATCTACTGGCTGGAGGGCCGATGGGTGCGGAAAGGGGAGGCACTGGAGGCGCCTCGATCGCTGGGGGAGCTGATCGATTCGGATCGGGATGGATTCGATGATTTTACCGAGGTGAAGTTTCACTGCGATCCGACGAATCCGGATTCAAATCCCGCCCATTATTTTGAGGTGAAGGGAAAAAATAGGGTGTTGTTTTACGGGACGAACCAGTCAGCACACGGAAAGTAGGGAGGATGGTGAGCCTGAAT
>LIBO01000261.1 GCA_001438005.1 Verrucomicrobia subdivision 6 bacterium BACL9 MAG-120507-bin52
AGACCCTCGCGCTGGCGGCGGGGGCGATTTCCGAGGCGGAGTATGCGGGGTGGTTGCGGGTAAGCTGTCGAAAAAAGAGGGAAAAGAAGGCTCGCTAGACCGATCGTTCGCGGGAAGCGCTGCGGAGGTGAATCGTTTTGTGTTCGAGGTCGTGGACGGCGCGGATATAGCGGACGGTGCGACTGCGGGCCCGCATGAGAATCGAATGGGTGATGGCTTTGTGACCGATCAATTTGACTCCTGGGAGAAGGGGACTTTCGATGATCCCGGTGGCGCAGAAGATGGCGCTTTGGCCGGTGACGATATCGGCGGAGCGAAATATGGTTTGGATCTCTTTTTCAGAAACACCATGGACCTCCCGGGCTTTGGCTTCGGGATTGGGGAACCACATGCGTAGCTGTATTTCGCCCCCGAGGGCTCGGAGGGCAGTGGCGGTGAGAACCCCCTCGGGAGAACCGCCGATGCCGACGTAAAGATCGATGCCGGAATCCGGAAGCGAGGGCGCGACGGCGGCGGTGATATCGCCATCGGCAATCGTGCGGAGGGAGGCCCCTGCCCGGCGGATCGACTCAATGAAGGATTGGTTACGGGGGCGGTCGAGAACAAGAACCACTAATTCGCCGACGCGTTTGTGCAGGATTTTCGCCAGCCGCTGGAGGGTTTCCTCGAGCGGGGCATCCAAAAAGTTGGCTTGGGGATCTTCCTTCGTCAGAAAGGAGGCCACGGCAGGTCCATAAGCGATTTTGTGGGAGTAGTAACTGGGGATGTTACGCATGACTGAGTGGTTGCCGTCGGGCGGAACTTCGGCTGCGGCCATGACGGAGATGGCGTTCGGGGAACCTTTCGAGAGATTCGTCGTTCCGTCGACGGGATCGAGGGCGATATTAAAGCGGGGGGCGTTAGGGCTCCATTTTCCCAAGCGGTCCCCAAGGAAAATTCCAGGGGCACTGTCTTTGATGCCTTCACCAATGACGACCTCTCCTCGAATATCGATCAGGTCAAAGACCCCTTGGATGGCATCACAAGCGGCGGCATCAGCGGCATTTTTATCTCCCCGGCCGATGAAGTGCATGGCATTGAGGGCAGCGTTTTCGGTGGCCCGCACGAACTCGAACTCTACCGTACGCTCTGGGTCGAACATAAGCGCTTGAGCTTAAGACCGTAACCTAAGGCGACCAAGCAGAATTGAAAAAGAGAGCAAGGCGATGTCTTGACGATTCCCGCCGTTGGTATTAAATACGTTCTTATGCGTAAATTGTTGATTCTGGGTGTTTTCGGTTTGTGGCTTTCTCACTTGCAGGGTGAGGATGCGCCCGATGTGCCCGATTTTCGCCCGGCCAAAGTGGAGCCGACGACCCAAGGAGCCGAGGCTCCCTCCCCCACTGCGCAAAAGGTCCCAGATGGGATGAAGGAGGATTACCCGGTGGAAAAAGATGAAAATATTAGTTTAAACAAGATTTACACCTACTTAAACGATGCCGATCCAAAGCGTAACCCTCCGCCCCCACCGGATAATCAGATGATGGTTTATGAGCCCAAGTATTGGGATCACGGGGCGATTCTGGCCAAAGACCGAGCAGCCCGGCAGGGAAACATTTTTGTCATCAACTGGCAGAATGATGGAGAACCGGCGGATTTCACCGTTCGGCTCGACTATCGGCAAGTAATGTCACGAGAGAGGGTCATGACGAAAACACAGGATTATAAAAACTTTGATGGGTATGAAAAGACCGTCCTGAAAGTGACGGGTGACGACTATCTTCGTGGCGGCAAGGTGCACTCGTGGAGGATTTCGATTGTGCGAGATGGTAAGATTGTGGCCGAGAAAAAATCGTTCATTTGGTAGTCGCCTTTCATATCGCAGGCTTCTCTTAGCCCCTGTTTTCCCTTAGTGTGAGTTATGGTCCCCCTTGTTGCCGCTAC
>LIBO01000262.1 GCA_001438005.1 Verrucomicrobia subdivision 6 bacterium BACL9 MAG-120507-bin52
CCGCGGAAAGATGATAATCCTTTTCCTTTGTCTTAAAGGCAGGATTCCGAATATAGCACCAGAGAATCGTGTACATCCCCAGCTCATGGGCAACCGCAAAGCATCGGGAGATCTCCTCAATCTGCCGACCCGACTCGGGTGATCCGAAGTAAATGGTCGCTCCCACGCCCACCGCACCCATATCAAATGCCTGCTTCACCCCGGCAAACAGCTTCTGGTCCGCCACATTTGGATACGTCAGCAACTCGTTATGATTAATTTTTAAAACAAAAGGAATCTGGTGAGCATATTTGCGCGCGACCGCTCCCAATACCCCCAGCGTTGACGTCACCGCATTACAGCCGCCCTCAATCGCCAGTTTGACAATATTTTCCGGGTCAAAGTAGTCGGGGTTCGGTGCAAAAGATGCCCCCGCCGAATGCTCAATTCCCTGATCCACCGGCAAAATCGAAAGATAACCCGTCCCCCCCAATCGCCCGTGACTGAAGGTCGTCTGCAAATTGCGTAATACTGAAATGGAGCGATCACTATCCCGCCAAACCCGGCTCACGAAATCCGGACCCGGCAAATGCAGTCGCGTCTTCGAAACCGTCTTGCAGGTATGCCCCAACAGGCTCTTCGCCTCCGATCCTAACTGCTTTTCGATTTCAGCAAATTTCATCATGGAATAGAGTCCCTTTTTTTGTTCCTCGGGTCAATCCTAGGCCGTCGTCACCTCTTGCTCGTTGCCAAGAAATCTTTAGGGTAGGTCCGTCATGATTCGTTGGCTTTCTTTGGTCATCCTCGGCCTTCTCCTCAATGGAAGTGGGCTTTCCCTCCTCGCTTGGGCCGCTTTCCAAAAGTTTTCCGCCCAAGGTGAGTGGTTTTGGTCCGGCACCCTCGCTCTCGCCCTTTGTAATGCCGGGCTTTGCTGTGTCGTCGGCGCCAAGAAACCAGAAAAGTCATCTCTCTGAACTCCCACTCCCATTCTCATCCCCACTCGCCCCCCACTCCACCCGATTACGGCAAAGTCCACCTCGTCCCCTACAACGACTCAGAATATCTTCGCTGGTCGGAGGGCTTTGCTTTTCGTCGACGCCGGGAACGCCAGCGCGAGGGCAAAGTCCGTATCGAGCCCGCCGCCCTCTCCGTCATCAGCTTTGCGGCCGAGTTCGGCGTCCGCTCCATCCTCTCGCGCCACTTCCACCTCGGGGAAAAGCGTATCCTTCGCTACCAAGACCCCGAACACGACGACCACCATCGCGGACGCCACCGGTTCCGCGAACTGGATGCCGTTGCCTTCGCTGGAGACGACGCCACCGCCGTATTCGAATTCAAGCTGAGCGGTTTGGGTTCCGCCTCCGCTGTCTCCCGGGCCGCTAAGCAACTCCGCTCCGCCGCCGAGATGATCCGCCAGGGATATGGCCATACTCCCAAGATCGCCGTCGTTCTCATTCACGCGGGCGAAGGTCACCCCGACCTTGGGAAACCCGGCGGCCGATACGGCGTTCGCCCCGTTCCCCTTGAAAAAGTCCGCCTCGACCAGCTCCCAGATCAGCCTATCCCATGTTTTATTTTTACGATGAAGGAGGCGATCGAAGAAGCACGCCGAATTGGCCACGAGGTAGATCACGAGTTGGAACGGAGAGCGGCCCGCGAAGGTAAGCACGGTCTCCAATCCGCCAAACCGCGTGGCCTGCGCCTTCCCACTCTTCCCATCGGCGAGCTGCTGGCGGCCATCAGCTGGATGACCCGTGGTTTGGTTCAAGCCGTCGGCCACGTCACCCGCAAGGTCACCCGCCGGCGCACCCCATCCCACCACGCCCCCTACCGCCGGCGCCGAGGCGGACGAGGCCGGCGCCGCTAAATTTCTTTAGCGGGTGTTTACGTTACAAACGGGCAATCCTTTTCTTTTGACAGAGCTTGGCTCCG
>LIBO01000263.1 GCA_001438005.1 Verrucomicrobia subdivision 6 bacterium BACL9 MAG-120507-bin52
CCGAGCCAAGCTCTGTCAAAAGAAAAGGATTGCCCGTTTGTAACGTAAACACCCGCTAAAGAAATTTAGCGGCGCCGGCCTCGTCCGCCTCGGCGCCGGCGGTAGGGGGCGTGGTGGGATGGGGTGCGCCGGCGGGTGACCTTGCGGGTGACGTGGCCGACGGCTTGAACCAAACCACGGGTCATCCAGCTGATGGCCGCCAGCAGCTCGCCGATGGGAAGAGTGGGAAGGCGCAGGCCACGCGGTTTGGCGGATTGGAGACCGTGCTTACCTTCGCGGGCCGCTCTCCGTTCCAACTCGTGATCTACCTCGTGGCCAATTCGGCGTGCTTCTTCGATCGCCTCCTTCATCGTAAAAATAAAACAGGGGATAGGCTGATCTGGGAGCTGGTCGAGACGGACTTTTTCTAGGGGAACGGGCCGAACGCCGTATCGGCCGCCGGGTTTCCCAAGGTCGGGGTGACCTTCGCCCGCGTGAATGAGAACGACGGCGATTTTGGGAGTATGGCCATATCCCTGGCGGATCATCTCGGCGGCGGAGCGGAGTTGCTTAGCGGCCCGGGAGACAGCGGAGGCGGAACCCAAACCGCTCAGCTTGAATTCGAATACGGCGGTGGCGTCGTCTCCAGCGAAGGCAACGGCATCCAGTTCGCGGAACCGGTGGCGTCCGCGATGGTGGTCGTCGTGTTCGGGGTCTTGGTAGCGAAGGATACGCTTTTCCCCGAGGTGGAAGTGGCGCGAGAGGATGGAGCGGACGCCGAACTCGGCCGCAAAGCTGATGACGGAGAGGGCGGCGGGCTCGATACGGACTTTGCCCTCGCGCTGGCGTTCCCGGCGTCGCCGAAAAGCAAAGCCCTCCGACCAGCGAAGATATTCTGAGTCGTTGTAGGGGACGAGGTGGACTTTGCCGTAATCGGGTGGAGTGGGGAGCGAGTGGGGGTGAGAATGGGAGTGGGAGTTCAGAGAGATGACTTTTCTGGTTTCTTGGCGCCGACGACACAGCAAAGCCCGGCATTACAAAGGGCGAGAGCGAGGGTGCCGGACCAAAACCACTCCCCTTGGGCGGAAAACTTTTGGAAAGCGGCCCAAGCGAGTAGGGAAAGCCCACTTCCATTGAGGAGAAGGCCGAGGATGACCAAAGAAAGCCAACGAATCATGACGGACCTACCCTAAAGATTTCTTGGCAACGAGCAAGAGGTGACGACGGCCTAGGATTGACCCGAGGAACAAAAAAAGGGACTCTATTCCATGATGAAATTTGCTGAAATCGAAAAGCAGTTAGGATCGGAGGCGAAGAGCCTGTTGGGGCATACCTGCAAGACGGTTTCGAAGACGCGACTGCATTTGCCGGGTCCGGATTTCGTGAGCCGGGTTTGGCGGGACAGTGATCGCTCCATTTCAGTATTACGCAATTTGCAGACGACCTTCAGTCACGGGCGATTGGGGGGGACGGGTTATCTTTCGATTTTGCCGGTGGATCAGGGAATTGAGCATTCGGCGGGGGCATCTTTTGCACCGAACCCCGACTACTTTGACCCGGAAAATATTGTCAAACTGGCGATTGAGGGCGGCTGTAATGCGGTGACGTCAACGCTGGGGGTATTGGGAGCGGTCGCGCGCAAATATGCTCACCAGATTCCTTTTGTTTTAAAAATTAATCATAACGAGTTGCTGACGTATCCAAATGTGGCGGACCAGAAGCTGTTTGCCGGGGTGAAGCAGGCATTTGATATGGGTGCGGTGGGCGTGGGAGCGACCATTTACTTCGGATCACCCGAGTCGGGTCGGCAGATTGAGGAGATCTCCCGATGCTTTGCGGTTGCCCATGAGCTGGGGATGTACACGATTCTCTGGTGCTATATTCGGAATCCTGCCTTTAAGACAAAGGAAAAGGATTATCATCTTTCCGCTG
>LIBO01000264.1 GCA_001438005.1 Verrucomicrobia subdivision 6 bacterium BACL9 MAG-120507-bin52
CGTTTCCCTCTTTTTAGCCAAAGGGATTCTCTGGCTTCTGATTCCCGGTCTGATCATCGGAAGCTGCGCCAAATGACCACATCCGCCGCCCCCAAGGCGGACAGCATCATGGCTCGCCTCAAGGCGGGCACCGCCGCCCAGCACGCGGTGGCTGAATCCAAACCTTTGGAGGCCGCCCTCATCCAAGGCTCCATTGGCCACGCCCAATATCAAAAATACCTAGCCCAACGTTGGCTGATTCACCGCGAACTGGAGAACGCCACCGACCTCGCCCTCAAAAGCGATTCTCGCCTTCTCTCCCTGCAACTTCCCACGCTTTACCAAACCCAAAATCTCGAGACCGATCTAGCCCAACTCAAGACCGACCTTCGATCCATCCAGCCCCTCCCCGGCGCCTCTCATCTCATCCAAGAAATTCATCAAGCGAAACCTGCTACTCTGATGGGCATTTACTACGTCTTTGAAGGCAGCAAGAACGGGGCCCGCTATATTTCAAAATCGTTAGCCAAAGCCGGTCAAACCGCCCTTCGTTATCTCGACCCACATGGCGAAGAGCAGCGACCGCTCTGGCTGAAATTCAGGGCCGACATGGATGCCATCGATTGGACCGCCACGGAACAGGATGAAATGGTCCAAGCCGCCCAAGCCACCTTCGATGCCATCTCGTCCCTCGACGACGCCATCCACGCGGGCTAGTGCCCTTCGTTCTTATTGCGGGCGGTAGTTGGGGTCATTGTTCATGGCTGCGTTCTTGCTCCAAAAGCGCATATCTCGCAGCTCATCTAAAGACATGACTCTTACCGAACCATCCAGAAAAGCCGCTACCGCTTTGCCGTCGAACCGTGCCGAAACGTACCCGTAACTGCTGGGATCCGAATCTTTCGTCCATTTGGCCGTACTCCACTGCCCACGCGGGCCGTTCGGTGGGATCACGTATTCATATCCATCCACATCGGTTGTACCGGCCGAGATAAAAACAATGGGTGATTTTTCCGCCTGAGCGATTGTTTGAATACACTCCGTTGGATACTCGACCGCACCGTTTCTATCGACTCTTCCTCCCACGAGGTATCGGTTAATCCCAAAAGCGGGGAAAACGCTTAAACCATAATCATACATCGTACCGCTGGGCCCCATGATCTGGATGATTTGCGCCTCGTTGCGGTTGACCAGAATCGTGCCGTCCATCTGATGATTAAAGTAGGGGGCGAGCCGAAAAGGATAACGACACTTCGCCTCGGCCATACCTAAGGGACGACCATTTGCATTCAGTATGGTTTGGTTTTTGGCCCCGCTGTCGTAGGCCGCCAAGTAACGACCATCATTTTCCGTGGCCGCAAAAAGGTACGCTTGGACTAGATTTTTACCAGCATTCACCTCAGTCGCCATCGAGGCTTTTCCGATGGCCTTTTGATAGGCAGCTCCACTCACCCCTACCAAAAGTCCTAAAATCGCTATGCCAACGAGCATTTCGACCAGAGTAAACCCGCCAGAGTAAAAAGGCTTTTTCATCGATCAGTTGTTGGAATGCTTCGCTCGAAAAAACATTCCTTTACGCCAAGTTTCGCGCAGGTCACCGCTTGCCGTAAAAGTGACATCGAATGTTCCAGTTCCAGTTTCCACCCCACTTTTCACTGCCCAATTCGAGAGCGCGAGGTTCGCTGAAAACTCAATATCGATAGTTTGGTCCGCTGGACCTTCGAATGTGTGGGTAACGTAGGTCTGTAAACCGCTGGACGCAGGAAGCCCGACCGAGACCAACTTAATTTGCGGGGGGAGCTCACTTTTTGCGAATACCTGTTGCGATTGGAGAACAGATGTTTGATCCAACTGCAACGCGTAGACTTGAGCGTGCGTCACCGCACTAAATTCAATCTGGAACGAGTCGACAGTGACCCCTT
>LIBO01000265.1 GCA_001438005.1 Verrucomicrobia subdivision 6 bacterium BACL9 MAG-120507-bin52
CCAAACGTTCGGCCCGAAAAATTTTCCATTAAGCCCGCCATGGCTAGCGGAAGCTGGTCGTCGATTTTGAGCCAAGGAATAGGAAAAGCAGGTGGAAGCGTCTGAGTCAGGTCGTACCGACTGACGATGCCGAAGGGGATTTCCGGGTGCGCATCAGCAAGCAGGAGAATAGAATTGGACTGATTGGCATCGGACCAGAAAATATCGGTGAGAAGAAGAGAGGTGGGGGAACCAGAGGCCAGCGTGCTGGTTAAGGCAGGTAAATCGGTCAGGAGCTTGAGTTTAGCGCTGGGAAAAAAATCTAGGATAAGAGCGGAGAGTTGAGAGGCGGCATCGGGATCCTCTTGGGCCAAAAGAATCGTGGGCACAAGGGGAATTGTGCTCACTCCGCGGGCGGGACGAAAGTGGGGATTTTAGGTCTTCGGGGAAGCGATGAGATGGTGACTCAGAGCCAGACGGTGGATGGCGTAGGCCGCTCCGAACCCATTATCGATATTCACCACCGTAATTCCAGGGGCACAGGAGTTCAGCATGCCGAGTAGAGCGGTGATACCTTTGAGGTGTGCACCGTAGCCAACGGAGGTGGGCACGGCGATCAGGGGGGTGCGGATGAGTCCTCCCAAAACGCTGGGAAGGGCAGCCTCCATTCCAGCCACGACCACGAGAGCGTGGTGCTGGCGAAGGGTATCCAAGTGGGAAATCGTACGATGCAGGCCCGCGACACCGATGTCATAGAATCGCGCGGGTTGGTGACCCAAAAACTGAAGAGTGACGAATGCTTCCTCGGCCACGGGGTGGTCGGATGTGCCGGCGGCACAGATGGCGACGCGGAGGGAGGGGCAAGAGAGGCGACGAGGGGCACTGTGCAAAAGAGTGAAGGCTTGAGCGGCAAGGTGGTACTTTCCTTTCGGGAAGAGCCGGCGAAGAGTTCGGGCTTTCGCGGGATCGACACGAGTCGCGAGAACCGATTGGCGGGCGAAGTGAAGGCGACGGATGATGGCAGCGATTTGCGAGGCGGTCTTACCTGCCCCATAGATGATTTCAGGAGCCCCGAGACGCTTCTGTCGCGCGAGATCCAAGTGGGCAAAGGCACGGGGCAGAACGGGGGAACGAGGGCGGCGGCGCGCCATAAGCATTAGGCGAGCGCGGATTGGAGGCGCGGTAGCAGATCGGCAATGGCCATGCGTTCCTGTTTCATGGAGTCGCGATGACGAAGAGTGACCGTCTCTTTTTGACCGGCGAGAGGACCATCTTTGGCTCCTTCAAGAGTCTCGAAATCGATGGTGATGCCAAAAGGAGTGCCGACTTCATCCTGTCTGCGGTAGCGGCGGCCAATGGCACCCGATTCGTCGTAGAAAACAGAGAAGTGCGGTCGCAGTTGATTCGTGACAGAACGGGCTTTTTCGACCAGTTCGGGTTTGTTTTTCAGCAGAGGAAAAATACCTGCTTTGATCGGAGCCATGCGGGGATGGAAACGTAGGACCACGCGGGTTTCCTTAGCGCCTTTTTCATCGGTGACTTCCTCCTCGTCATACGCTTCACAAAGAAGAGCCAAGGTGGTGCGATCGACGCCCGCACTAGGTTCCACGACGTGGGGGATAAATTTTTCACGGGTTTCCTCGTCGAAATATTCGAGGGGTTTGCCGCTGGCCTCTTGATGTTGTTTGAGGTCGTAATCGGTGCGGTAAGCGATACCTTCCAACTCCTCGGTGCCGAAGGGAAATGCGTAGAGGAGGTCATAAGTCCCTTGGGAGTAGAACGCCCGATCCTTCTCCGGGACGTCAAGAATGGTGATTTTACTGCGGGGGATGCCGATCGATTCGTACCAGGCCAATCGGTCGGCCAACCATTGATCGAGCCATTTCTTGCCATCGGCGGGGGGGACAAAGAATTC
>LIBO01000266.1 GCA_001438005.1 Verrucomicrobia subdivision 6 bacterium BACL9 MAG-120507-bin52
GGTTGGCGAAGAACGGGGTCCCCATACAAACGGACGGGGAGCACGGGCGGGGAGGATTTCAGGGATTGGCAGTGGCGCTACCGATCTTGGAAGTACGGACCGAGATCGGCACGCCGGCGTCCTCACACGCATCGAAGAATTTAAAGAAGATGGCGATCGGGGTGGTTTCGTCAAAGTTGAGGATGAGATTTTTCACGCTTCGGGCCTTGAGGGTCTTGGCGAAGTCAGCCCGAAACGAGTCAGATTTAACATCCAGTTTCAGGGGTTGATCCCCAAGAAAAAGAGGAAACTTATCCGCATCGTACAATTTGGAGTAATCGTCTGCTTTGATCGATTTCAGGGTGAGCTCAGGCGGCGCGGTCTTGGCCTCTTCCACCTTTTCGGTACCCTTTTCCGATTTTGGAGGTGTGACGTCGACCGAGGCGGTTTTCTTTTTAAAGCTGGTCGTGACGATAAAGAAAATCAGAAGCATGCAGAGGATGTCGATCAGCGGTATGACATTGATTTCAACGCGGCGGCGGCGGGAGGGGTTAAACTTCATCGCGGGCGAGCCCGGGAGGGGCTTAGGCGGGCACTTCTTCGGTGTAGAGTTTCTTCAAGAGAAGCATGGAGTACTCCTCCAGTTCGACGGAAAGGACGTCGATCTTTTTGCTGAAAAAGGTGAACGGGAAAAGCATGACAATGGCGGTGCCGATCCCAAGGACGGTGGTATGAAGGGCTTCGGCGATACCCGCAGATATTTTGGCCGGATCGGAGTTTTCGGAACCGACGGCGGCGAAGATGGTGATTAGTCCGGATACGGTTCCGACGAGGCCCAAGAGGGGGGATGCCCCAACAAAGATTTCAAGGTAGACGATGCCGCGCTCGAGTCGGGCCACTTCAGTTCGAGCGAGGGTTTGCAGCGCCTCCACATTTTCACCCCGAGGGAGGGAGGAGTGTTCCAGAGAGCTGTTGACGAGGCGGGCGAGGGGGGAGTCATTGCGCACGCAGAGACGAACCAAGGTCTCGGTGTTTCCACCTGCCTTCAAGGCACGAATGGCATCGATGATATCTTTGGGGGCAACACGCTCACGGCGAAGGCGCAGGAAGATCACGGTCGATAAGAAAAGGCCGGAAATGAGGCATGAGACGAGAGGAAAAAGGATGGCGGCAATGATGAAAGGGCTGACCTTCGTCAGATCTTGTAAAGTGCTGATGACATCGAGACCCATAGGGATTGGATCTTAGTGAAAGGGTAAAGTTTGGCCAGCTTTGATCTGCTAGTAGATGCGAAAGGCGAGTTGCCAAGGGAAGCCGTTGGGCTTTTCCGCTTTCAGGTCGGCCGGAAATGGGCCGATCAGGTCACTGGACTGTTTGATCGAATCCGCGCTGATCATTCCCAAGATCGAGTTGGGATTTCCTTGGACGATATCGAGATCGGAGATCGTGCCGTCGGCATTGACGTGAAAGCGGACGACCACGCGATCGACCCCGATTTGGGCCATGGTTTGTTGAACCTTATTGTTCCAGCGGGATCCAATGGCGAGGTAGAGCTTATGTTGGTACCGACCGAGAGCCGTGCCCATAGAGGCAAAGGAGGCATCTTGACCCATGGCGGCTCCGCCAGAGACCGCGCTGCGATCGCGAAAGATATCTGGGGGTGGAGCCATCGCACTGGATGAGTCGGCTGCATTGGACGCGGCTTGGGCGGCAGAGGGAGGTGAATCGCTTTGGTTTTGGCTGGGATCCTCCTTTGTTTCGGGGGTTTCGTTTACTTTTTCGATGGGAGTTCCGGGACCAGCGGTGGGTTTGAGAAGATCGGGCTTGGGCAGGGCGGGAGCGGGTTTGGGGGGTTGCTGGGCGGGTTTAGCGGTGGAGGGGCTGAGGCGGGCGGCAGGAGGGGGAGAGGCGGGG
>LIBO01000267.1 GCA_001438005.1 Verrucomicrobia subdivision 6 bacterium BACL9 MAG-120507-bin52
AGCAGGCCGCCCGCTACGTCGATCTCCTTCACCGCCACGGCCAACGCAATGTCTGGCTACCCACCGGGCTCGTCCGTCGCTTACCCTCCACCCCCTCTGCCCCACCCGCCCCTCGGGTAGTCGGGGTCAAAGCGGAGAACGGTTCCCCCGCCCAACCCAAATCTCGTCCTGTGGCCACTCCCGCCTCTGCTGCCACTGGATCCAAGGCGGAACGCCTCGCCTCTCTTCGCATGCAAACTCTCGTCTGCCAAATCTGTCCTCACCTCGCCAAATCCCGCACCCAAGTCGTCTTTGGGGTCGGCGATCCGGAAGCTCGCCTGATGTTCGTTGGGGAAGCCCCCGGCGCCGATGAGGACGAGCAGGGCGAACCGTTTGTTGGCCGAGCCGGCAATCTTCTCACCAAAATGCTCACGGCGATGGAGCTCACCCGTGAGCAGATCTATATCGCCAATGTCCTCAAGTGCCGACCCGACACCCCCGCCAACACCAGCGGCAATCGCAAACCGACCCGCCACGAAATGGAAGCGTGCTTACCTTATCTCCGCGCCCAAATCTCGATCATCGCCCCCGTCGTCATCGTCGCCCTCGGGGCATCCGCCGTCGAAGGCCTTCTCGGGCCGCAAAAAAATACTATTTCCCGCCAACGCGGAACTTGGATGGAGTTGGACGGCATTCCCGTTCGCCCCACCTTTCACCCCAGCTATCTCCTCCATAATCAGGATCTCGCCCTGAAACGTCTCGTCTGGGTTGATCTCCTCGCCGTGATGGAGCGGCTCGGCCTCCCCATCTCCAAAAAACAGCAGGGATTCTTTCTACCTCCCAAGGCGTGAAGCGTGCTGGCATTGCGAATCTAAGATTTTTTCCGAATTCCGAACTCCGAAATCCGAATTCCGAATTCCGAAATCACAACTTCCCTAAATCCCTCACCCCCTACATGCAGATTTCCATCCTCCTCACCACCGTTGCCCAAAAGTCGGACGCCCGCCGTCTCGCCACCGCCTCCCTCCAACACCGCTCCGCCGCCTGCATCCAGATTATTTCCGGAATCGAATCGCACTACCTCTGGAAGGGAAAGAAAACCACTTCGCGCGAATATCTGGTCATGGCCAAAACCACCACCGGCCGATCGAAATCGTTAGAAAAACTTTGGCAAAAGATTCATCCCTACGACTGCCCCGAACTGATCACTCTCTCGGGTCGGGCCGCGACCGCCTACGCCCGCTGGGTCGTAGCCTCGGTTTCCTCCTAAGCCACCACCAGCAGCGGAATCTCGTCGGGCAACTGGGAGGAGACTTCTCTCACCGTATCTCCACGCAACAGATTCACCAGCACCCCTCGCCTCGTTCCCCCTAAAATAACCAGATCCGCCCCCAAGGTCGCCGCCAACTCCACAATCATGTCGGAGGCTTTGTTCGCCGTGCAGTACACCGGAGTTAACGCCACTTTTTCCGTCGCCGCCGCCTTTTTCATCTCTCCCATCACCTCCAGCGCTTTGGCATCGTTCTCCAGACGACCCACCACCTCCGCCGCCACCTTCACCTCCCGCACAAAGAGAAAATAGACCCTCGCCCCACGCAACTTCGCCTCCTGCAGGGCAAACTTGGCCGAAGCCGTCATGCCATGCGCCGCCACTAAAATTCGACCCCCATCCTCGGCCAAATCCTGTTTCGCCTCCTCTTTCACCCCCAGCGGCACGATCCTCTCCTCCTCGACTTTTTCCCCACCCCTCCTCTGCGCCGCTTCCCGCAAGAAAAGTCCCACTCCCGCCAGAATCGCCGCAAAAAGAAATGCCTGGGGCTTGGTCACCGCAATCGTCACCCAAATCGCCACCATCAAAAGAGCCGTGCCCGTCATGACCGCTCTCTGCCACCCCTTCATCAC
>LIBO01000268.1 GCA_001438005.1 Verrucomicrobia subdivision 6 bacterium BACL9 MAG-120507-bin52
CCACATCCCTCCTCGGAGCCTTCTCCTTTCCGGTCGTCCTACGGAGATTTTTGGTCCGATTGGGTCGCCCTACCTCCTTCGCCTCCACCAGCTCTAACCGCTCCTTTGCCAGCTGGTTGCCCAACGCCTCCTCGTTCGTCGCCTCACCCCGTCCCGTGACAATCTTCCCGTCAGGCCGGATCGCTGTGTATGCCAAGGTTGCCATCGTTTCTCCTTACCTATTAGCCGACGTTGGTCACCCGGTACACTTCCTCCAGTGTTGTCAGTCCTTGGGTACACTTACGTAGCCCGTCCTGGAACATTGTCACGAACCCCTTGTCCCGTGCAATTTGCAGGAGCTTCACAGGATCGTTCGATTCGGTGATCACCTGATGGTAATCCTGATCCAGCATCAGAAACTCGACGATGCCAACCCGCCCACGATAGCCCGACCCGTTGCAGCGTGCGCACCCGCCCGGTTTCCACAGCTCCCGTGAACAGTCGGCAGGAATCGGGATCGAAAGATTTTCCAAAATACTCTCTGCATTGGGGTGAGGTTGCCTGCAGTTGGGGCAGAGCAGTCGAACTAACCGTTGGCTCAGAACCCCCAAAAGACAGGCAGGCAGTAGATAGGATGGAACACCAAGATCCACCAGACGCGGAATAGCCCCCAAAGCATCGTTCGTGTGCAGGGTGGAAAGCACCAAGTGTCCCGTCAACGCGGCTCTTACCATTAGCTCCGCCGTCTCCTGATCTCGCGTCTCTCCCACCAGAATAATATCAGGATCCTGCCGCAAAAGGGTTCGAAGGCCCGAAGCGAAGGTCAGTCCGATCTTTTCATTCACCTGAGTCTGGCGCACTAGCGGCAGATTAAACTCCACAGGATCCTCCAAGGTAAAGATGGAGCGCTCGCTGGCGGGAAGCTTGCTGAGCGCGGCGTAGAGTGTCGTCGTCTTGCCGGAACCGGTCGGCCCGGTGACCAGAATGACGCCGTTGGGACGGTTCAGCAGACCGAGAAACTTCGCCTGCATCTCGTCGTCAAAACCCAGACTGACGAGCTCGAGTTGAAGACTAGAGCGGTCGAGCAATCGAAGAACGAGCGACTCCCCAAACGCAGTCGGCAGGGAGGAGAAACGAAAATCGACGGGGCGCGAACCCGCGTCGAAGTTATAGCGTCCAGCTTGAGGAAGACGGGTTTCTGTGATGTCCATTCCTCCAAGAATTTTAATACGGGCCGTCAGCGCATTTTGAATCTCCTTGGGCACCAGCAGGCCCTCGTTCAGGAGTCCGTCTTTACGGGCTCGGATCCTCAGGATCCGCTCTTCAGGCTGAATGTGAATGTCGCTCACCCCGTGGGAAATGGCGTGAAGGAGAAGTTCGTCCACCAGACGGACCATCGGGGCATCCGATTCAGAGGTGGCAGCCAGGGCGGCGGCGTCCATCGAGAGAATTTCGTCCACCGTCTTTTCCAACAGACCCGCCTGAATGTAGTGGCGGTTAATCGCTTCCCGCACATCCCCTTCCGTGGAGGTAACAAAGCGGACAGCACGGCGTAGATGTTGCTCGATTGCATCCCCGTGGGTGACGTCCAAGGCATTTCCAAGAGCCACCACCACCGTACCGTCGTCCTCAACACGTAAAGGCAAGGCAAGATGTCGTAGAGCCAGCTCCCGCGGGATGAGATCCAGCACATCGGACAAAACAATCAGCTTCCGGATATCGGCCACCTCCGTTCCAGAACGTTGGGCGATATAAGAGGCGATAACGCGGGGATCCACGAACTGCAGGTCCCGCAGGCTTTCCGCCAGCGTCATACGCTTTCGGCGCGCTTCCCTCTCCGCCAAATCCACTTGAGCGGTGGTCGCGTGACCCCACACCACCAGCCACTCTCCCAAAC
>LIBO01000269.1 GCA_001438005.1 Verrucomicrobia subdivision 6 bacterium BACL9 MAG-120507-bin52
AAGCTCGCGCTCATGACGAAGCTGGGGTGGCCAGTGGCGCAACCCAGGTTGACGAGGCGGCCTTCGGCCAAGAGATACAGCTCGCGCCCATTGGCGAAGACGTATTTGTCGAGCTGGGGCTTGATGTTGACCCGGCGAACTCCGGCGTGATTGTTCAGCATATCGACTTGGATTTCATTATCGAAGTGGCCGATATTGGCCACCACGGCTTGATCTTTCATTTGGGTCATATGCTCCAAGGTGATGACATCTTTGTTTCCTGTCGTGGTGATATAGATGTCAGCTCGACCGAGGGTGTCCTCCAAGGTGGTGACTTCAAAGCCTTCCATCGCAGCCTGGAGGGCGTTGATGGGATCGATCTCGGTAATGATCACGCGGGCGCCTTGTCCCCGAAGAGACTGGGCGGAACCTTTGCCGACGTCTCCGTAGCCACAGACAACGGCGACTTTACCCGAGATCATAACGTCGAGGGCACGATTCAATCCGTCGACAAGGGAGTGGCGGCAACCGTAGAGGTTGTCGAACTTAGTTTTGGTGACCGAGTCATTCACATTGAAGGCGGGAACGAGAAGTTTTCCGATCTCTTGCAGTTTGTAGAGGCGGTGAACACCCGTAGTGGTTTCCTCGGCGACGCCTTTCCACTCCTTGACGAGAGCATGGAAAATATTGGGATGTTCGGCATGAACCTTTTTGAGAAGGTTTTTGATGACTTTTTCTTCCTCGCTCGAGCTGGGTGTGTTGACCCAACCGTCGCCGTTTTCGAGTTCATAACCTTTGTGAAGGAAGAGAGTGACGTCGCCTCCGTCATCGATGACGAGTTGGGGTCCGAGTCCCTGGGGGTTGAGGATGGCTTTCCAAGTGCAGTCCCAGTACTCCTCAAGAGTTTCCCCTTTCCAAGCGAAAACGGGAATACCCGTTGCGGCGATGGCGGCGGCCGCTTGATCTTGGGTGGAGAAAATATTGCAGCTCGCCCAACGAACATCGGCCCCGAGCTCGACGAACGTTTCGATCAAAACAGCAGTTTGAATCGTCATGTGGAGGGAGCCCGTGACGCGAACACCGGCGAGGGGCTTGCCCTTGGCATACTTTTCGCGAATGGCCATGAGACCGGGCATTTCCTTTTCTGCGATCTGAATTTCTTTGCGTCCGAATTCAGCCAAGGAAATATCTTTGACTTTGTATTCGGGGGCGGATTTCGGGGCTTTGGATACTTTTGTTTTTGGTTCGAGGGTTGCAGTGGTCATGGTGAGGATCTCCTTTTGGGGTTAATTTAATCCGGCGTGACGACGGAGCTCACGGACACGGTCCGTATGCTCCCACGGGGCGTAGGCCGGCTGACCCCGGTGGCCGAAGTGGCCGTAGTTGGTTGTTTTCGAGTAAATGGGGCGCCGGAGACGTAGCTGGCGAATGATTTCGGCAGGCCGGAAGTCGAAAGTTTCGTGGACGGCTTTTTCGATTTTCCAGAAGGGGACTTTTTCGGTGCCAAAGGTATCGAGACAGACGGAGACGGGGTGGGGATGTCCGATGGCGTAAGCGAACTGAATCTCAACCTTATCAGCTAAGCCCGCCGCGACGATATTCTTGGCCACATAGCGGCCCATGTAGGCGGCGCTGCGGTCCACCTTGGTGGGGTCTTTTCCGCTGAAAGCCCCGCCCCCGTGACGACCGGCACCTCCGTAGGTGTCGACGATAATTTTTCGACCCGTCAGTCCGCTATCTCCCTCTGGACCGCCGACGACAAATCGTCCGGTCGGGTTGACCAAGAATTCGGTTTTTCGGTCCAGCATCGAAGAGGGGAGAACACGGCGGATCAGCTTTTCCACGATGAACTTTTCAATCTGACGATGGGAGATATTGGCCG
>LIBO01000270.1 GCA_001438005.1 Verrucomicrobia subdivision 6 bacterium BACL9 MAG-120507-bin52
CTCTCTCGCAAGCTTGGTTTTCGGGTGGGACAAGTCCCCGCTCAAGTTTCCTCGGAACACTCCTACAAAACCTCCCACATCAAATTGATATGCAACTCCCTCTCCTGCTTTTTTGAGCTCTGGCTGATTCGCTGGTGGTCTTGGACCGGGGCGTACCGCTTAAGCCGATGAATTCGATTCTTTTGACTTGGGATATTGAAGAGTATGACTTTCCCGCCGATTTTGGGGCTCATCCCCTGCCCGACGAAGGAATCGAAAGAGGTTGTCAAATTTGGCAAGATTGGTTGCGCCTTTCTGATGGGTGGAATTTTCCTGGCACCACTTTTTGCACAGCTCGCTTAGCCCAATCTGCCCCTACACTACTGAGGGAAACGGCGCAACGCGGCCACGAGATTGCCTCCCATGGCTGGAGCCACCAGACCGGGGCAGATCTGCAGCTTTCTGCCAGCCGGACTCTGTTACAGGATCTATCTGGCCAGCAGGTTTTGGGCTTTCGCTCTCCTCGCCTCAAAACCATTAATAAAGCGGAAATCACCGAAGCGGGCTTTCGTTACGATGCTTCCTTAAACCCCACGTGGATTCCGGGTCGGTATGATCACCGGCGCGAACCTCGGCGCCCTTTTCAGATTGGACCACTCTGGGAAGTTCCCGCGGCAGTTTTACCCGGAATTCGGTTTCCCCTGTTTTGGGCCAGCTTCCACATTTTACCCCTCCCCATCTATTTGGCGCTCTGCTCGCAGGTCCTGCAGTTGGACGGGCTCTTATGCCTCTATTTTCATCCTTGGGAGCTTTCTGCGCTGTCCGAGCCCAAACTGCCTCGTTGGCTTGTCCGGCGTACCCAAGCGGAGCGGATCAACCGAATGGGGAAGCTGTGTCTAGGACTGCAACGGCTCGGACGGTTTATGCCGGTTGCGAGTTATTTGGGTCTTGGAATGCAGGTCACCCGCCCTTGATCATCTCTTGAAGATTTAATATAAAACTTCTTGGGTCCGGGTGTGGCGACGCGGTTGTTCGGGTCCGCATACTCCGGAGTTTCATTCCACTGGTCGTTCAGCGCGTTGGCCACTGGCACATTCATCGGATTGAGGAGTTTTTGATTCTTTTTATGCCGCGCCACGTAGTCCGCATAACTTTCCGCGTGGACAGAAGATGCCGCCAAGATTCCCAAACATCCCCACAAAAAGAGGTGCCTCATTTTTTTCCAGCCACAATCTCTTCGATTTTCGGCAGGACACCTTGCGGGTGTTGCCACGCGTTGTCCTTTTGCCCCGTCAAGTCCTTCCCGTTCTCGTCGAGGAGAACTAAGTATGGAATGCCATCAGAGGCATACTTTTTCACCTCGGGTCCTTTGCTTGTGCCAAACTTCATCGCGGGCCATGGCATGCTCGCTTCCTTCATATAATCGATTTGCGCCTCCTCACTTTTATCGGAACTGGCAAAGACCAACTCAAAGTTCTCGTGCTTGGCCTTAAAACCGTTGTACCACTCCACCAATTTTGGCGTGAAAGCCCGGCAGGGCGGGCACCAGTGAGCGGAGTAGTAGATGGCGACGTATTTCGGGCTGGTGGCAGGTTTTTTGTAGTCGGCTTTTTTGCCGCCGGCGATCTGAAACAGGCGGGGCTCAATTTTCCCAAAAAAGTCGGCCCGGGCCGAGCAAGGGGTCAAGTGTCCTACGGCGAAGGCAAGAACGAGTGCAACTGGAGGGGTTATTTTCATAGAACAATCGTCCTCCACTTCGCCCAAGAGGCAATCAGTTTTTGACCTCCCCCGCCCTTTTCTCCACTCTTCGTAGATGGTGCGCTCCGCAAAATCATCCCCCAAGACGTTGGCTCAACTCTCCCCCATTTATCACCAACC
>LIBO01000271.1 GCA_001438005.1 Verrucomicrobia subdivision 6 bacterium BACL9 MAG-120507-bin52
GGAGGAGTGGGCAATAATGGGGTTGGGATCACAGGGGTGGCTTGGGGCGTGAAGATGATGGCTTGTAAATTTCTCTCGAACACGGGAAGTGGAACAGACAGCGATGCGATCCGTTGTATCGATTATGCCAGGGCGAAGGGGGCAAAGGTGTTAAGCAACAGCTGGGGTGGCGGGGGAGCGAACTCATCTCTCCTGGCCGCGATTGAAAGGTGTCGCGCGGGGGGGGTCCTTTTTGTGGCGGCAGCGGGAAATGAGTCGAATAATAACGATCGTCGGGCCTCTTATCCCGCGAGCTTCACGACAGATAACATCATCTCCGTTGCGGCCACGACGCGGACGGATGGATTAGCGAATTTTTCCAATTATGGAGCGACCAGTGTTGATCTAGGGGCCCCCGGAGACGGGATTTATTCGACCGTTTCGGGGTCGAACAGTGCCTATGCGACTTATAGCGGAACCTCGATGGCGACACCCCACGTAGCAGGCGCATTAGCGATGATTGCCGCCCAGTACCCGACGGAAAGCTACTCCTCCCTCATCACCCGACTGTTGAGTGGATCGGATAAGATTGGATCCTTGTCGGGAAAGACCAAGTCGGGTGGGCGAATGAACCTGGCCAAATCTCTTGGTACCGCGACACCGCCCCAGCCCATCCGGCCTAGAAACGACTCTTTTGCGAGCGCGACCCGCGCGACGGGCTCCTCTTGGACTTTCTCGGGAGGCAATATGGATGGCACCTCGGAGGTTGGAGAGCCCAGCCACGCGGGTAGTGCCCCGGCAAAATCGGTTTGGTGGGTTTGGACCGCGCCCAGCACCGGAACCTGCACCCTTTCAACCTCTGGTTCTGCTTTTGACACCCTACTGGCCGTGTATCAAGGGACGAGTGTCGGGGCATTGAGTGCAGTTGCGTCGAACGATAACAGTGCGAGCGGGGTTACGACCAGCAGCGTATCCTTTCCTGTGACGGTGGGAGCAGTTTACCGCATCGCCGTCGATGGGAAGAGTGGTGCCTCCGGTTCAATTACATTACGCGGATCGGTCACAGTTCCTGGTCCGACGAACGACACGTTTGCCAATGCAGTTTCGCTGAGTGGAACCTCCTTCACGGTGTCGGGAAGCAATGTAGGGGCTACTTCCCAAGTGCGTGAGCCAGTGCATGCGGGTCAAAGGGGAAGAAAATCGGTCTGGTGGAGTTGGAAGGCGCCCAGTAGCGGAACGTTTACGATCGCAACCACTTCCTCGACCTTTGATACACTGCTTGGAGTTTATACAGGTTCTGTTGTGGGATCTTTGCGTCGGGTAGGGTCCAACGACGATGTGTCCAGATCGCTCCGGACAAGTCGGGTAAAAATCTCAGTGGTAGCTGGTACGGTTTACCGTATAGCGGTGGATGGATATCGGGGGGCTCAAGGCACGATTCGGCTCGCCGGAACCTTCCAAGCGAAATCCACTCTGACCGCCCCCACTAGGTTGCGTGCCATGCGGAATGCTCGAAATCGGGTAACCATTTTTTGGGGCAAAGTCCAACCGGCGTCTCAATATGAGGTGAGCCTTTCCAGTGCCACGCAGGTTTGGGCGAGTGGATTTACGAGAGGCTTAGGCGTTCGAACGCGTGGATCGATTCCTAGGTCAATTGCACTGACGGCCAAGGTGCGTGCCATCGGTGCTGACGGCGAAGTAGGGCCTTGGTCGGCCCCCGTGGCTGTTCGGTAGTTAACTTACCCCTGGTCGGGGTACATCCGACCGGCTCTATTTCTTTAAGAATTTGCTAAAAAGATTGCCTGATTTGGCCGGTACGGCGGTTGGCTGGGCGATAGGGGTGGCACCCGGCTTCGCCGTGAGTGACGGCAAGGG
>LIBO01000272.1 GCA_001438005.1 Verrucomicrobia subdivision 6 bacterium BACL9 MAG-120507-bin52
GCCCTTTTTCCCGGCGGGTTCGGCACGATGGATGAAGCTTTCGAGTCCTTCACCTTGATGCAGACGGGGAAAACGAATCTCATTCCACTCATCATGGTCGATGCCCCACGGGGCAACTTTTGGAAAACTTTTGAAAAGTATCTGCGCGAGCATCTGCTCGGGGACAAACTGATTTCCGAAGAGGATTTCACCCTTTTTAAGGTGACCGATGATTTAGAGTTTGCCCGCAGAGAGGTGGTCAACTTTTACTACAACTTTCACTCCTACCGCTACATCGGGGATGTCATGGTCATTCGCCTGCAACGCCAAATTCCTGGTGGCGCCTTGATCCGCCTGAACGAGGATTTCCAGGATATTTTGCGGCCGGATGCCCTCATCACCACTTGCCCCCCTTACCCGGAGGAAGCTAACCAACCCGAACTTGCCTCCCTCTCTCGCCTCTGCGTCCCTTTCAATCGCCGCAATCTGGGCCGACTCCGCGCCCTCCTCGATCGCCTCAATCAGTTTTAAAGTCCTGCCGGTTGGCCGCGTCGCGCCGGCCACCTCGGTTTTGGGAGTTCAATCGACTGCACCGCCAGCTTCACCTGATCCGGCCCTAACAACCCGCGTAATTTTCCAATCCCAGCCAGAGTCGGCCGAATCCGCATTTGCGATCCCGCCTCCATCAAAACCTTCTTCCCTTCAACCTCCAGCTCAAGTCTGACAGGCACGTCTCCCGAATGCGCCTCCACCATCTCTTTCACTTTTGCCATCTTTTCCCCCGCCAGATCCTCTTTCGTGGGGAGCAAATACACATGCGTGACAAGTTTTGCCATCGCGGCCTCCAAAGTAATGCACTCGGAAGTCCTCAGCCGCACTCTCTCCTCCGCATCCGTGTCCACCGATCCCCCCACCACCAGCGGGGTCCCCACTTTTAATGCGGTCCCCGCATCCCGATATAGATCCGCAAAAATCATCACCTCCATCCGTCCCGTCTTATCCTCCAACATCACCCGCGCATACGGCTTCTTGTCCTTTTGTGTTAACCGCACCTCGACCGCTGTAACCACTCCCGCCAGCCGTGCCGCTGTTCCACTCTGCATCTCCTCCGGCTCCCCCAAATTCAAAGTCCGAAAGGCCCGCAAATCCGCCTCAAACTCATCCGCGGGGTGACCCGTCACATAAAATCCCAAAAGCTCCTTCTCTGCTTTCAACTGATCCCGCTTCGGCCAATCCGGAAAATCCTTGGGAGCCTGCTCCACCCCCTTCTTTGCTCCCGGCCCCGCTTCCTCCATCAATCCAAAAAGAGTCCCCTGCCCCCTCTCCTTATCCCGCGAGGCCGACGCCGCCAAAGCCAACGCCCCCTCCACCTTGGTCGACAACCACGCCCGATTCGGGCTGATCTCATCAAAGGCCCCGCACCGAATCAAACTCTCGACCGCTTTTTTATTCATCGCCTTGTAATCCATCCGCGTGCAGAAATCCTCCACCGAAACAAATTTTCCACCCTCCTTTCTTGCCTGCAAAATTGCCTCCACACACGCCCCCCCCACATTCTTAATCGCACCTAAGCCAAAGAGAATCCGATTGGGCTTCACCGTAAACTTATTTTCACTGTGATTCACGCTCGGGGGCTGAATCACGATTCCCATGTTCTGTGCCTCCGCCGTAAAGAGCGCGATCTTATCCGTATTGTCCAGCTCATGGGACAACAACGAGGCCATGTATTCCGTCGGATAGTTCGCCTTTAAATAGGCGGTCTGACACGACAGCACCGCATAGGCCGCACTGTGGCTCTTATTAAAACCGTACCCCGCGAACTTTTCCAGCAACTCAAAAATCCGCACCGCCTGCGACCGCGGGATCTCATTCG
>LIBO01000273.1 GCA_001438005.1 Verrucomicrobia subdivision 6 bacterium BACL9 MAG-120507-bin52
CTTTTGGGAATAGCGGGAGCGAAGGAGGGTTGGTATCGATCGGAGAAAGGGGAAGTGGGCTATGGGGAGCCTTTGGGCCGACCGGAGGAAATGGAGGAAATGATCATCGAATTGGCCGCAGCCGAGGCGGGAAAGTAAACCGCAATGAACATGCTGGATGAAGCAGGCAAGATGGGTCAGGTGTGCTGGATGAAGAAAGAAACGAGTTGGGTAGTCAGGCATATTCAGGATCAAGACGCGGAGGGACTGTTACGCAGCGTGGCGAATTTTGATGAGTTGGAAGAGTTGGTGCGTTGGGATGAGCAGGGAAAGTATCGGCCCCTTCGGAGCGAAGGAAATCTTGTTTCGGGTTGGAGTTATGGCGCGAAAAGTTTGGGGGAGTTTCGCGAGGCGATGGAGGTCATCTATCCGGGGATGTGGGGGAATGCCGAGGCTTGGGGAGATGGACGACTGAAGTTTCCAACATGGGACGAGGCATTGGCCAAACAGACGGATCGGGTTCGTGGCAAGGTGGCGAAGGCAGGGGATTTGCCTCGAAGGGTGATCGAGGAAAATTGTCAGAAACGCTGTCTGAAGGCGGCTCTCTGGGCTGGAATGCAGCCGATCATTGAGCCCGGGTCGGCTCCCCTGCTGTGCACGGGTCCGTGCGGAATGTTTTGGAGTTGTGTCGAGGGTTAACCGAAAAGGCCTTTTTTCTTGGGTTTGGCGAGGGCCACGCGACTAGGGTCTCGGGCATTTTGCACAGCCTCTTCGGAGGTGATGAGGCCCGCTTCCACCAGATCATCAAGACTGGAGTCGATTGTGCGCATTCCGTCACGTCCGCCAATTTCCATCACACCGACGATCTGTTCCATACGCCCTGTTCGCAGGCAGGCGGAAACCGCTGGGCTAGCGGTCAGAACCTCGGTGGCCAGCACACGTCCTTGACCACCCGCTTTGGGAAGAAGGCGTTGGGAAATAACAGCCTTCAGTCCGTTTCCCAATTGTGCACGGATTTGAGGTAGCATTTCCGAACCAAACATTTCGAGGATACGATCGAGAGCCTTGACTGGGTCGGAGGCGTGGAAAGTGGCTAGGACCAAGTGACCTGTTTCGGCTGCTTGGAGTGCGACTTGGACCGATTCTTGATCTCGCAACTCAGTCACGGCAATGACGTCGGGGTCTTGTCGCAGGGCGTGACGAAGGCCGGCGGGAAAGGATTGGGTGTCTCGACCAATTTCGCGCTGCTTGATGAGAGAGAGTGCCGGAGGAAACACATATTCAATCGGATCCTCCAAGACGACGATGACACCCGATCGGGTTCGAGAAATCTCCTCGATCATCGCGGCCATGGTGGTGGATTTGCCGGAGCCGGTGGCGCCGGTGATGAGAATCAGGCCCTCTTCGGTGGAGCAAAGATTTTTGACAACCGGAGGAAGACCGAGTTGCTCGAGCGAGGGATTTGAGCGATTGATGAATCGAAAAGCGGCTTCGACAGTGCCACGAGCGTAGTGCGCATTTCCACGAAGACGTCCGATTCCGGCCACATCCATGGAGAAATCGAGGTCGAGTTCCGATTCTAACTTGGCCCGCTGGGTTTCGGTCAGAACACTCAAAGTGAGTTCGCGGCAGAGCTGGGGGGTCATGGGCGGATGGGGCAGAGATTGTAGGATGCCTTGGACGCGGCAGGCAGGAGGTTGGCCGGTGGTGAAGTGAAGATCGGAGGCACCGCGTTGGCTGGCCTCACTCAAAAGTTGAAGAATATTGAGGTCGCTCATTGTTAGGTCTCCACCGTGGAAAAGGCTTGGCTGGAAATTCCCATCGAAGCGCGACGAAACTCATCCACCACCGGAGCGGCGGCG
>LIBO01000274.1 GCA_001438005.1 Verrucomicrobia subdivision 6 bacterium BACL9 MAG-120507-bin52
TTACGTCAAGATGGTGCATAATGGAATTGAGTACGGCGACATGCAGCTGATCTGCGAGGCCTATAACCTGATGAGGAATGGCCTTGGGATGAGTGCGGATGAGATGCACACGGTTTTTGCCGACTGGAACAAGGGAGAGTTGGATAGTTACCTGATCGAGATCTCGAGGGATATTCTGGCAAAGAAAGACGCGGATGGGTCGCCGCTGGTGGATAAGATTCTGGATACTGCCGGTCAGAAAGGGACGGGCAAGTGGACGGTGATCAATTCGCAGGACTTGGGAATTCCGATCACCTTGATGGCGGAAGCGGTCTATGCGCGTTGTGTTTCCGCCTTAAAGGATGAGAGAGTGGCGGCGGCGAAGAAGTTGAAAGGGCCGAAGCCTTTGCTTCCAGCGGCGAAAGATCCTGAGAAAAAGAAGGCGTTCATTGGGGAAATTCGGGATGCGTTGTATGCCTCGAAAATTGTCAGCTATGCGCAGGGTTACATGCTGATGCGGGCGGCGGCGAAAGAGTACAAGTGGAACTTAAATTACGGTGGGATTGCCCTGATGTGGCGCGGGGGTTGCATCATTCGTTCCCGTTTCCTGGGAAAGATCAAAGAGGCGTATGATAAGAATCCTAAGTTGAGTAATTTGCTCTTGGACGATTATTTTAGGGGCGAGGTGAAGAAGTCGCAGAAGGGCTGGCGGACAGTGGTGGCGGCCGCGGCGAAGCGTGGGATTCCGGTTCCGGCGTTCAGCACGGCCTTGGCTTTTTTTGATAGCTACCGCAGTGCGGTTTTGCCGGCCAATCTTCTTCAGGCCCAGCGGGATTACTTTGGGGCTCATACTTATGAGCGGGTGGATAAGCCTCGAGGTGAGTTCTTTCATACGAACTGGACGGGGCATGGGGGAACGACATCCTCCTCCACTTATAACGTTTAATAAAAGGCCCGAGAGCGGGCTTGCAGGGCTCGGCGGATGAACGATGATGGGGGTATCGCCGGCTTAGCTCAGGGGTAGAGCAGCGGTTTTGTAAACCGCTGGTCGTCGGTTCAAATCCGACAGCCGGCTCACACTAATAATGGCAAAACGTCTACTGTGTCTGAAAAAGTGATATTGACAGGAAATGGGCGACTATTTACTTTGATTTATATGAAAAACACCCTCCGTGCAGCGATCCTAACAGCAATCACCTTGGCTTCCCCTTTGGCCATGGCTGATTCCGGTGCCAAAGGCAACGATGACTGCTCAGTCGAGCAGGCCTTCATCGCGATTCCCGATCTCTTGGTCGTGCGTCCGGTCAGCTTGGCTGGTTGCGCCGTGGGTTTCACTGCATTTGTCGTAACCTCACCCTTCACCGCGATGGCGGAGTGCGTGGACGAATCGTGGAACACTTTGGTCAAGACCCCCGCTCGCTTCACTTTCGAGCGTGATCTGGGCGATTTCGACGACGTTAAATAAGTTTCCGACCCAAAAGGTCTGAGCCAAGGGCGATTCTAAAAGGGGTCGCCCTTTGTGCTTTTTGCGGAGCATAAAGTGTCTGTGGGATAGGTTGGGTTTGGGCTAGGCGGGATTAGCGTGATCGCCCTACCTTGATGGGGTGTTGGGCTACTACACGCATGATTTGAGTCCCTTCCTGATTCAGTTTGGAAGTGGTTGGGGCATACGATACTACGGGATGGCCTATGTGGTGGGATTCCTCGTTTGGTTCTACGGGCTGCAATGGTTTCGAAAGCTAGGTTGGTCGAACCTGAATGAATCGCAGATCTCCGAGCTCCTTTTCTACACTGTCATTGGGGTTTTGGTCGGAGGAAGGTTGGGCTACTGCTTTCTGTACGATTGGGCAGAGACGG
>LIBO01000275.1 GCA_001438005.1 Verrucomicrobia subdivision 6 bacterium BACL9 MAG-120507-bin52
CCTCTTTGGCCGAACTTCTCCCGCCGCTGATCGGGGCGGACACCGCTGTCTGTACGCTCCAAAATGGGTTAGGTAACGAGGAGTTTTTAGCCTCACTCATCGGTCAGGAGCGTGTCCTTTGCGGCGTTTGCCACGTCTGTGTTTCCCGCCCTGAACCCGGTGTTGCCCGCAATCTGTCCGGCGGAAACATACGCTTTTCCGACCTGACCGGGGGCGATACCCCCCGGGCCCGATCTTTGGCCGCACTGTTCGAAAAGGCCGGGCTGACCTGCTCCGTCGCGCCCTCTGTCGGTTCCGCCCGCTGGTATAAACTCGTCTGGAATATTCCCTTTAACGGACTCTCCATTACCGCAGGTGGAATCGACACCGCGCAGATTCTAGCAGATCCAAAGTTATACCAAGAAACTCTCGCTCTGATGGATGAAGTGATGCAGGCCTCGGCCGCACTTGGCTTTCCTCAAGATCCTCAGCACCCGACGCAGGAAGTTGCTCGAACCAGAAAAATGGGCGCCTACCAAC
Source organism: Verrucomicrobia subdivision 6 bacterium BACL9 MAG-120507-bin52 (assembly GCA_001438005.1). GTDB lineage: Bacteria > Verrucomicrobiota > Verrucomicrobiia > Methylacidiphilales > Verrucolacustridaceae > Verrucolacustris. The sequence goes on from LIBO01000275.1 coordinate 520, forward strand.
CCTCCAGCCTGCTCGACTATTTGGCGAAAAAACCGGTGGAACTGGAATCGATCTGGGGCGAACCGCTTCGTTTGGGGACCGGCGCGGGCGTGCCGATGCCAAAATTAGCAAAGCTGTACCAAGCTCTAAAAAAAGACGTTGCGATTTAAAGATCAAACACCCGCAATCTCTTTCAACAAAGCCTGATTCATTTTGGCGCCACGCTCCAAATATTCGATGGGGAAGGTTTCGTCCGGTCCGTGGGCACGACAGTCGGGCAAACTCAGGCCCACCAGCAAAGTCTCCACCCCCAATACATTCTTGATCACGCTCACGATGGGAATCGTTCCCCCCTCCAAAAGGTAATCCACCCTTTTGCCGCCCCAGGCCTGACTTAAAGCTTTCGAAGCAGCCGGGCCGAACCCTTTGGTGGGGTCGCAAAAATAGGGAAAGCCGCCGTGGTGACGCGTCACCTTCAACTTCACCGTTTTTGGACAGCGCTTTTTCAAATCCCTCTCCACGAGGTCGGCAATCTCCTTGGGATCTTGGTGCGGCACCAAACGAAAGGTCAACTTGGCCGAAGCTTTACTGGGCAAAACCGTTTTGGGACCCGGACCTTGATAGCCTCCCGTAATTCCGTTGATCTCCGCCGTCGGTCGCATGCCAATTCTTTCGATCGCCGAAAATCCTCGCTCCCCACCCAAGGCCGGACTTCCCGCCTGGCGCTTTACCTCCGCATCGGGAACTCGCAAGGCTTTGGCCGCTTTTCTCTCCCAAGCCGCCACCTTCCTCACCTTTTTATAAAATCCAGGAACAGCCACCTGCCCCGTGGGGTGATGAAGCCCAGCCAGCAGTCGAGTTAAGACCGTGATCGGATTGACCACCGCCCCCCCATAAACGCCCGAGTGCAGATCGTGCGAGGGTCCTGTCAGTTCGACTTCCAACGCACTGATCCCACGCAACCCGTAAGTCAAAGTGGGCTTATCTGGACCCGCCATGTTGGTATCGGAAATGACGGCGACATCACAGGCCAGCTCTTCCTTCCTCGACCGCAAAACACCCTCGAGGTTGTCACTGCCCACCTCCTCCTCCCCCTCAACCAGAAAGATGACATCGGTCTCGGGTCCACCCGCCTTGATCTTTTCGGCCACCCCCATCATGTGGGCAAAAATCTGCCCCTTATTGTCCGTCGATCCCCTTGCCACCACCATCCCATCGATCAGTCGGGGCTCGAACGGATCTCCCGTCCACCCATCTCCCATTTCGGCCGGCTGCACATCGTAGTGGCCATAAATCAAAACAGTCCGCCGCTTGGCCGAGCC
>LIBO01000276.1 GCA_001438005.1 Verrucomicrobia subdivision 6 bacterium BACL9 MAG-120507-bin52
AGATTTTGTGACGAACTGCATGGCCGTGGGGGTGGGAGGGGCGGTTGGAACGATCGGAAGATTTTTGTGGTCGTACCTGCGAACGGAGGCGGTGAATGCGCAGATTCGAAAGGCAACGGTAGGGTTTGCCGATGGGCAGGTGATTTTTCGGCAGGGAGATGCCAGCGATAAGTTTTATATTATTCGAAGTGGTCAGGTGGTGATTACGAGGGAGGCCAATGGGGTGACGAGTGAGCTGTCGAAAATCGGACCCGGAGAGGTAGTGGGAGAGATGGGTGTGTTACAGGGTTTGTCGCGAATCGCGACGGCGACGGCCAAGGGGAAGTGCTGGCTCTATGGAATGACCCTGCAAGATCTGGTGGATAAGAGGTCGGATGGGCAAGATCATCCGGGCAGTGTGGTCGCGCGGGTGTTGGCCCAGCGTTTAAAGAAATCGATGGAGAAGTTGGAGCAGGGGCAGAAGGAGTTTGGGATTGCCTTGGAGAGTGCTCAGGCGGCAGTGCAAGCGGCGAAAGCGGCTCAGCCGGTGGCGCGGGCGGCGAGTGGAAAGGGGCCGAGTGTTCAAGTTCAGATCAGGATGGGCTGGAGAAGCGGCGAGGAGGTGAGCTGGTCGGCGGATGAGAGCACCCACAGCTTGCCCTTGGCTTTCGGGGGCGCTCCTGGCCCGACGGGTCTCGCGGGGACCGAGTTAATTTTAGTGGAGGAAAGTGCGCCTCCGCGTTTGGGGCCTTTGCAGTTCTTGATTGAGGTGCGGGACGGAGTGGTGGTGTTGCGAGATGAGCAAAGTCCGCATGGGACTGAGGTGAGTGGAATTTCCATCGGAGCGGGAACAGGGGTGTCACAGATCGAGTTGCCGGCGGGGCAGCACGTACTCGTGGCGGGGGGTGAAGGTTCGCCCTATGTGATGGTTTTACAGATTCCGGCTGTCGGCTAGGAGGGCGAGGGCGCGCCGGTGCGGTGCGGGCAGGGTGGCGGAGGCAAGTTCCGCGGGGGAGTGCCAGTGGCCAGTAAGCCGGGGTGGCAGTTGAGAAAGCTCATAAATGGAGGCAGTGATTTTAAAGCGGGTGAATGGGTAGGTGATTTGGCCGAGGAGTCGACTGGATTTGGGTTTGTGGGAGGAGGTGGGGAGAAGGGAGAGGGATTTCCATCGGTTGGCGGGGTGTTGGCGGGTTAGCCAGATGGAGCGGTGACGGCGGACGATGAGGATATTTTCGCGGAGAGAGGTGGGAGTGGGTCGAGTTTTTGGAGTTTGGGGGAGGTGGTGGCGAGAGGGGCAGATTTTGTTGAGAGGGCAGGATGGGCAGAGGGGATTTTTCGGAAGGCAGATGAGGGCACCTAACTCCATCAAGGCTTGGTTATGGGTGCCGGGGTCCTTTTGGGGGACAAGGGTAGCGGCGGCGCCACGGAGTTGAGAAAGGGAGGGGGATTGGTGCCGGCGGGCGAGGAGTCGACCCAAGACGCGGGCGACGTTTCCGTCGAAGGCGGGTGCGGGAACATGGAAAGCGATACTGGCGATGGCGCCGGCGGTGTAGGGGCCGATTCCAGGCAGTTGTTCCAGTCTTTTGGGGTCGGATGGAAGTTGGCGACTGGGAAGGCGGAGAACGGCTTTGGCCAGAGCGTGAAGGCAACGAGCCCGACGATAGTAACCGAGCCCCTCCCAGTGGCGGAGAACGAGGGATTGGGGGGCGCGAGCGAGGGCGGACCAGGTGGGAAATCGACGTAGCCAACGATGGTAGTAGGGAAGAACGGTGGCGATACGGGTTTGTTGGCACATGAATTCGGAAACGGCGATATGGTAGGGAGTAGGTGAAG
>LIBO01000277.1 GCA_001438005.1 Verrucomicrobia subdivision 6 bacterium BACL9 MAG-120507-bin52
TTATGAGTTTCTTTGCGGAGGAGCCGAGGTTGATTCGACCCTTTAATTTCCCCGCATCCTGTCCGGGCAAGGGTTGGATCGTGGTGACGGGAAATGGAAAGAAATTGGGGGTGGTCAATGCGATGGGGCGGACCTTTATGAAAGCGGATGTGGACAATCCCTTTCTGCAGATCGATCCGATCTTGGAGGAGATTCGGAAGGAGACGAAAACGATCTTGGTGGATTTTCATGCAGAGACGACTTCGGAGAAGATTGCCTTCGGGCATGCGTTTGATGGCAAGGTTTCTGCGGTGGTGGGGACTCACACCCATGTCCAAACGGCCGATGAAAAGGTGTTAGCTGGTGGCACGGCGTATATTACGGATGTGGGCTTCTGTGGAGCGCACGATTCGGTGATTGGAAGGGAGAAAAGTTTCATTGTGGATCGGTTCCGGACCTTGATGCCGGTGAAAATGCATCTGGCGACGGGGGGGATTCAACTGGATGGGGTGGTGATCGATGTGGATGAGGAGACGGGAAAAGCAACGGCGATTCAGAGGATCCAGCGACCGAAGTGAATCGGGTTGAACCGCTGAGCGTGTCTGCGCTGACGGCGCAGATTAAGGAGATTCTGGAGGATCAGGTGGGAGAGGTTTCCGTTCAGGGTGAGATTTCCAACCTGAGGCTGCAATCTTCCGGGCACTACTACTTCACCTTGAAGGATGAGGGGTCCCAGATTCCGTGTGCGCTATTTAAGGGTTCGGCACTGCGTTCCAGCGTGCCGCCGCAGGATGGGGCGAAGGTGGTAGCGGAGGGGGAGGTTTCGGTTTATGCGCCTCGTGGGGCGTATCAGCTGATCGTGAGGAATCTGGAACCAGCGGGGAAAGGCGATTTGCACCAGCGTTTTGAAGAGTTGAAAAGGAAGTTGGAGGCGGAAGGGCTTTTTTCGGCAGAGCGTAAAAGAGAGATTCCGGATTTTGTGGAGCGGGTGGTGCTGGTGACAAGTCCGACGGGAGCAGCGGTGCGGGATGCTATTCACGTTCTGCAGCGCAGATGTCCTCGGATTCAAATCACGGTCTTCGGGGTGAAAGTGCAGGGGGAAGGGGCGGCGGAAGAAGTGGCGGAGGCGATCGAGGAGGTGGGGCGAAGACACATAGCGGATGTGGTTTTGGTGGTCAGGGGAGGGGGAAGTATGGAGGATTTGTGGGCGTTCAATGAGGTGGTGGTGGCACGGGCGGTGGCGGCGAGTCCGATCCCGGTGATCAGCGGTGTAGGGCATGAGACCGACTTTACGATTTGTGATTTTGTGGCGGATGTGAGGGCGCCGACCCCTTCGGCGGCGGCGGAGATGGTCAGCCGGCCGGATGAGGATTGGCGGGAAGAGGTTCGGGGGTGGGCGGAACGATTTCATGAAGCCGCGGTAGATTTCTTGGAGGAAAAAAAGAGACGGGTGGGGGATTTGGCGGGGAGTTATGTCTTTCGGGAGCCGAGCAAGATGGTGGAGATGAGTAGTCAGAGAGTAGACGAGTTGGTGGTACAATTAATGAGGGGATTGGAAAGCGGGTGGCGGTATCGCAAGCAGTATGCGGAGGGTTTGTTGGGAAGATGGTCGGCGTTGCGACCGGAGCAGAGGTTACGGGAATTCTCCTTGCGGGTGCAGGCAGCGCTGGGCCGATTGCGTGCCATGGGACCAGAGGAAACGTTGAGGCGGGGTTATGCGTTAGTGCAGTCTCCCGAAGGTAAATTGATTCGAAAAGTGGAGCCTGCGCGCAGGCAGGGGGATTTGGTAGTGAGGTTTGCCGATGGTAAAGTGGAGGTTCAAGT
>LIBO01000278.1 GCA_001438005.1 Verrucomicrobia subdivision 6 bacterium BACL9 MAG-120507-bin52
GATGGCTGGAAAAAATCACCGTCTTGCCTCGACCCCGCAACTCCAAAATCAGATCCCGAATCTCTCTCGACCCCGCCGGATCCACCCCCGCCGTCGGCTCATCCAACATCAAAATCTCGGGATCACCCACCATCGCGCCGGCTAACCCCGCCCGTTGCAACATTCCTTTGGAATACGTTCGCAAAGGCCGCTTCCCCGCCTCCCCACCTAATCGGACCAACTCCATCAATTCTTGAATCCGTTTTTCTAAAGCCGATCCTCCCATCCCACTCAACCTTCCATAGTACCGCACCAGCTCCATCCCGCTCAAAAAATTCGGAAAGTACGGGTTTTCTGGCAGAAAACCAATCTGCCGCCGCGCCGCGATCGTTCCCGCGTGAAACCCACACACCTCCGCCCGTCCCGATGTTGGTCGCAGTAAACCCAAAATCATCTTCATCGCCGTGCTTTTTCCGCTCCCATTCGGTCCCAGCAACCCAAAGACCTCCCCCCGCTGCACCTCCATATCCAAACCCTCTAAAGCCAAGACCCGGCCCCGAAACCAGCCCATCGGGAACTCTTTTCGTAAGCGCTCCGTTTGGACAGCCGCACTCACTGGATTTGGAACCCTTTTAAGCCGGGAACAGATTCAACCTCTTTTCCGTTCGCCTCCCGAATGAATCCCGCCAAGTGGCTCACCCCAATCTCCTTCTCCATCCCCTCCACTTCCTCCCGATCCCCCTGCAAAAACACCTCCACCGTCCCATCGGGTTGATTCGTTGCATGACCGGAAATCGTAAAACCCTCCGCAATCTGCCGAACGCTGTAGCGAAACCCCACCCCTTGCACTTTTCCGCGATAACTGATCCGTTTGGCGACCATCCCACAATTTTGCCCTTTTTCCCGCCAATCTTCAACCCCCCCCACCCACATCGGCCCGAAAAATCCCTTCGCTCCCCTCCCTCTTTTTAGCGAAACTCACACCGATGCCTCCCCTCGCCCTTTCCACCTGTTGGCACGCCGATCGCACGAATGATGGTGCCTCCCTTCTCCGCCAAGTGACCGAGCTCGGTTTCTCGCATACGGAACTGAGCCACAACACCCGCTTTAGCCTCTGGCCCGGCATCTTGGCCGAACATCAATTACCCCAAGCCCCAAAAATCGATGTCCTACACAACTTTTGCCCCGTCCCAGTCGAGCTTCTTCGTCCCCACCCCAACGCCTACGAATTTTCCGATTCCCGCCCCGCCGCTCGTCGCCTCGCCGAACGCCACTCCATCGCCACTTTGGAAGCCGCCGCCTCCGTTGGGGCCCGCTTCGTCGTGCTTCACCTCGGATCCGCCGGACCGCGCAATCTGACCGAACCGCTTGAATCCCTCGCCGCTGCCGGTCAGATCGGATCCCGTGCCTATGTCCGTCAAAAGCTCTCCGCCATTCAAGCTTGGGAAAAAGCATTCGAGGAAAGTTGGCCACGCGTGGAGGAAATTTTACTCCGCCTCGGTCAACGCGCCCAATCCCTGGGGCTCCGCCTCGGCCTCGAATGCCGCGAAGACCCTCGCGAAATTCCACCCGATGATTTCTGGGATAGGATTCTCTCTCGTCTCCCTGCCCCCACCTTCGGTTACTGGCACGACTTCGGTCACGCCGCCGCCAAACATGAACTCGGCCTCCTCGATCACGCTCAACATCTGCGCCGTCTCGCCCCACGCTTGATCGGCGTCCATCTGCACGACTACTCCGTCCAGGAAGGCGATCACTTGCCTCTCGGCCAAGGATCGATTCCTTTCGCCCAACTTCTTCCTCTGATCCCCTCACAAA
>LIBO01000279.1 GCA_001438005.1 Verrucomicrobia subdivision 6 bacterium BACL9 MAG-120507-bin52
ACGACCCTTTTCCGAACCGTGGGCAAAGGAGTAAAAACAACGTAGCGAGCGTTCGGCATCGGGCCGTAAGAATGGATAAGATGGTGCCCGCAATACCAACAGGAACAAGAAGGAGAAGAGATTGACGGGTGGTGATCCACCATTTTCCCATGCGGATTTCTGGAAAGCGGGCCATGGCTTGAGGAAAACCCCCGGCAAATGTTTTTGAGTCGATGGAGTTGTCCGCGGTGCGGCTTAGTTCATCGGCAAAAGTGTGTTTCATTCTAAGAAAGATTGGAAAGAGGGATTATGGAGGTCGAGGTGAATCGTTGAAAATTAGAGTTGGGCTTCGCGAGGATAGTGTCTCCCTTTCCATGGGAGACGACCTCGAAGGGATTGGAGCCAGGAGTTGAGGGCGATGGCGATCACGAGAATTTGCCCGAAGGGATGAAGGAGTGCGCCGAGGTAGCTTTGGCGGAAACGATGGGCGAGAGCGAATCGAAGAGCGAGAATGATAAGAATTTCGGTCCAAACCAGTGGTCCGTTGGCTGGGGTGAAGATAAGGATAAAGGGAGTTAGGAAGATGAAAATTTGGATAGATTGAAAGAGAAGGAAGGCGGGGAAGTTTCCGTCAAAACTAGGGTAGAGATTTTTGGTGAATCCTTCCCAGACCTCGTGAAAGCGGGTGTACATGCGGCATCGAACGAGGGCGATGGAGTGACCTGGATTGGTGCCGTCGAGGTTGAGGACTTTCAAGCCTGCTTGCCGCATGTTGCGGGCGATAGCGATATCCTCGACCATATGATTTCGGACTGATTCATGGCCTTTGATCTTGTCGTATGATTCCCGTCGAAAGAGAACGAACTGCCCATTCGCGGCTCCGAAACATCGGAGAGATCCTTTGGCCCAGTGGGGTAGGTAGAACAAGATGAAGAGATGAACGAAGGGAATGACGAGATGCTCGCTCCATGTGCGGGACTCCTGATAGGGCCAGAGGGACACTAAATCTGCTTTCTCTTTCTCAGCGACGTTGATGGAGTGGGCGACTGTAATGTCGGAGAAGCGGGTATCGGCATCGACAAAGAGAAGGTAGTCGCCCTTGGCTTCTTGCGAGAGTTGGTGGCAGGCCCAAGGTTTTCCGACCCAACCCTCGGGCAGGGGCTTTCCGGAGAGTAGGCGGATTCTGGGGTCTCCCTTGGCTCTTTGCTGAATCAGCTCAGCGGTTCCATCGGTGGAGTGATCGTCGAGGACAAGAATCTCGAGAATCGGATAATCGCTATCGGAAAGAGTGCTGAGACAAGGTCGTAAGCGATCCACTTCGTTTCGGGCGGGGATCAGGATGGAAATTCGCGGCGGGGGATGGGCGATCGACGTGATTTGCGGAAAACGGAAACTCCTGAGGTTCAGCAGATAGTTCAGACAGATTAAAATGAGGCCGCCAAGGATGAAGATATGAAGTAGCTCGATCGACAACATGGCAAAACCTTAGCAGGGAGGAGGAATCCAAAGAAGTATAAGGAGTTGGAAAAAGGACCGATTTTATGAGTTTTTATACATATAATATTAAAAATGTAAATCGTTGACACGCAGTTGTATACATAGTGGATTAAGAAAACTTCTTGCCAAAAGCAGGTCTTTTCACATACGATTGTGATTACATTATGAATAAGTTTTGGAAAAATCTTAACTGTCTAGCCTCGGATCATCCTCTGCCACCGGCTTTGGTATCTATCTTTAAGAACGCCCTCGGAGAGGATTCAACCTCTTTGAAGTATTTAACCTTCGTTTTGTCTCCCAATGGCCCCGGAGGGC
>LIBO01000280.1 GCA_001438005.1 Verrucomicrobia subdivision 6 bacterium BACL9 MAG-120507-bin52
GGGAGTTTGATTCGGGAAATTCGGGTGGGGGAGTTGGAGAAGCTGGAGAAGGGTGGGGTGATCGGCGGGGGAATGATTCCGAAATGTCGATCGGCGGCAGCGGCTCTGGCGCAGGGGTTGAAAAAAGTGGAGTTTGTCGATGGTCGGGTAGCGGGGACGCTGACAAAGGTGGTGAAGGGGGAGGAACGGGCCGGCACCACGCTCTCGGCCTGATTTCTCAGCCTTTTGGAAGCTGGTCTTTGAGTAGGGTTGGTGCGGTGTAGACGACTGGTTCAGCACGTATGATGATTCCGAATCGATGCGGGTGAAGGCTAACTACGCCAACCAAATCGGCTTAGGAGGATTGATGTTCTGGGAGCTAAGCGAGGATGTGACCAGTGGGGCTACCTCCTTGCTCGATACCATCTACGACGGGTGCACCTGCCAAAAGTACGAGGGCAAAAAAACCGACGAAGACTGAAGATGGAACGAAATGTAGGGCGGGCAAGATGCCTGCCCTACATGATTGTTGGGGACTATGGAGAGTTTTAGGTTTAGGCGATGATTTCGATTCGGGTGCCGATGGGAGTGAGGTCGTAGAGCTCGATCACGTCGGCGTTGCGTAGACAGACACAGCCGGCGCTCGAAGGTGTGCCGATGAGGTCCTCGCGATTCGTGCCGTGGATGTAGATGTAGCGATCTTTGCTCGTTTTGTTGTAATCTTCCTCTCCGTCGAGCCAGAGGATGCGGGTCAGGACCAGATTTTTTTCTTCCACCGGGTCGGAGGATTTCCAGACACGGCCGGTGGGTTTGCGTCCAACAAAGTGGGTTCCGGATTCAGCGTTATCGCCGATCTTTTGACAGATCTGGTGCCAACCGAGCGGGGTTTTGTGGCTGTTGGGTTCGGAACCAGTGCCTTTCTTGGCGGTGGAGACGGGAAAGGAGCGGGAGACGGAGCCGTCGTCGGCAAGGATATCGAGACGTTGGGCGGAGACGGAGACGCGGAGATGAGGCATTGGGATTAAGTTAAAGTTGGACGAGACGCCTTAACGAGCAGTTTCTGGCGAAAGGATAAGAAGGACGGGGCCGGGGGTGATGTGCCACCAGTTTCCGGTGGAGGATCTTTCGGATGGAGTGGTGAATCGGTACTGATCGAGCCGAAGGCGGAGGTAATCGTTTTCGAAAGAGTGGGGCGGGGAGGGGAGAAGATCCCAGACATCGGGTTCGCCCTTTTGGAGTTTTTTGAGGAATGGAGAGAACCAGCCTGGGAGTTGGCCGCGCTCGGCGGAGAGGGCGGCAAACCACATTTGCCAGTCGAGTCGGGGTTGGAAAGGGGCGATTTGGGGTGGGAGTCGATCGGGCGGGCCGGCTTTGTCGGAAAAGAGGATGGGTTGCCAATCGAGTCCGTTGGAACTGCGTTCGAGGGTGAGTTCGGGGCGGCGAGTGGTCATAACGGCGAAGAGTCCGTAGCCAGAGGTGAGATGCCACGGGGCGAGAGAGTTTTGCCATGAGACGCTGGCGGAGCGGGGGAAAAGTTGGAGAGTGGAAAGGAGAATAGGAATAGCGAGGGAGAGTTGGAGAAGGGCAGCGAGAGAGGCGAGGTGGCGCCAGGGGATGGGGGTCCACGGAAGCGCGATTCTGTTAGGTTGGAGAAGGAGAGGCCAGTAACGGTTATGGATGAGGGGAAGGCAGAGGGCGATGGTGAGGAGATTGAAGAATGCGTAGTTCCCGGTGAGGCCGATCAGGAGCATGAGGGAGAGGAATCCGAGGGAAGCGGTGAGGCGGACTTTGGGTTGGGGAAAGAGAAGGG
>LIBO01000281.1 GCA_001438005.1 Verrucomicrobia subdivision 6 bacterium BACL9 MAG-120507-bin52
GTACTTCAAGCTAAGGCTTACTTTGTCGGTAATTTTGTAATCCCATCCAGCGATACCTTGGTATGCTAGACTCCAGCAACTTCCGTCAACATTGGATAAATTCGCAGAAACACCTGCGTAGCTAAGTCGAGACCAGTTCATATACGTGTAGCTGGCTCCAATACCACCTCCAATGTAAGGCACCCATGGGCTATTCGTTGGGATTTTAAATATGAAGTTAACAACTAAAGGGACTTGAAAGTATCCACCTTCAACGTCTAGGGGAAGAGTGGTTGATACTGCGTCTCCGTCAATTGTTCCACTTAGTTGGAGATTGTAGGAACTCATTTTGTTCCAAATGATTCCTGGAGCAAATTCAACTGTAAACCAATCAACGGGTCGGTATCCTACGGGAAGGTTGAATCTTATTCCCGCACTCATTGTTAAACTTCCACCAGCACTGCCAACCACAGCGGCATTCAAGATTTCCGTGTCAATATTAACGTTCTGTAGATTAACATCCTCTTGGAAAGCTATACCTAACTCTGGCCCGAAATAGAATCCTGATAGCCCAGTTAAACTACCTTTGTTTTCTGTGCTCAGAAAACTTGAGTTTGAAACAGATGATGCAGGGGCTTGAGTCACGATGGGTGATGATGTGCCTGCAGCGGGAAGTGTACTGATCGGTACGATACTTTGTTTCCCTGAATCGTAGGCGATGATGCGAGGGGAGCCTCCGTGTTTCTCGCCGTTGTCGACTGCTTCTCCGATTTCGCTCCAACGAGCAACAACTTTTGTGCCGTCGGGATAGATCTTCATCACCATCGGATCGTTAGTGGAGGTTGCGACCGCCGGATCTGCGGCATGAACCGAGCCAACAGCCGTAGCGAGTATTACAATTACAGTTATTACGTGTTTATACATGATCATACTTCTGATTTGGTAAACGTAATAAGAGTTAATATATCCCTTATTATGGGGTTCAAAGGTGTTATCTACCACTAGGCATTGTATGTGTAGAAAAATATGTAAATAACCTTATGATTACCTATTACTAAAAATAGTAATAAGTTTTGTACGCACTGCTGATTTTTAGACTGAGGATAATTATAGAGTGGGCGGGCTACGATTCAGCCGCTTAAAGAGAGGATACTTTGGAATGAATCAACCGATCTTTTTATCGAAAGCCAATCCGACAAAAACAGAGACTAGTGATGTGTAGGTCTAATCGATTCCAGCGATTTTGAAGGAGCGTAAAGCGCCTGATAGATCGGTCCCTGGGGGGAGGTGAATGGTTTTCCATCCTGCTTTCGCGGGGGTTTCCAGGTTTTCCGCGAGGTCATCGATAAAGAGAGACGTTTCCGGGATTGCTCCTGCTTCCTGCAAAGCTTTTTGATAAATGTCGGGATGTGGTTTCCGACATCCAACCTCGTGGGAGTAGATCCGATGCTGAAAAAGCGGAAAAAAGTCGCAGGTGGCTTCGAGATGCTGGATATGAGAAGCACAAGTATTTGAGATCAGTGAAAGTGGGTAATGTTGGGCGAGTTGACGTGCCACGGCCACCCGTTCGGGTAGAGGAAAAAAGATATCGCAGAAGGCTTCTTGGAGCTCTTGTCGGGTGTGAGACAAATCGAGATCTTCAGCGAGGAGGGCAAAGTACTCGTCACAGGTGTGCTGACCCCGCTCGTAGTCGTGGGCGCGCTCGTGCGACCAGATCTTTTCACAAAAGGTTTTCACGCTCTCCCCTTTACGGCGGGCGAGGGACTTCAGTTTTTCGCCGGAGCGAAGTCCTACCAGAACGTTCCCA
>LIBO01000282.1 GCA_001438005.1 Verrucomicrobia subdivision 6 bacterium BACL9 MAG-120507-bin52
AATTTTGTTTGGCCATGCCCTTGAACTGGATCTCGCGGGCATAGGTAAAGGCATTCTTTAGATCGAAGGTGCGGGCCAATTTGGCGACGGGAATGCGCAACTGGCGGGAGGCGTAGGTGAGGGCCGAAGGGGTGCGGGTGCCGACGCAACGGTTTCGGAGGAAGCATTTGTAGTTGAACATCGGATCTTCGAAGAGGTTGCCGGCAATTTTTGAGGCGTAGGTGAAATCGGCATAATCATCCATCATTTGGATCCCGCCGTGGCCAGCACCAGCGTCGATGGTCAAGATGAGGACGGAGAGGTTGGATCGTTTCACGCGTTCGATGATCGAGCGGTTGATGTCATCGTCATCCGTCAGATAGATCTGAAACATCGAGAACGGCGGGGCGCCTCCCGGACTGCGAAGGAGGGGATTGAAATAGTAGGCGTTGCTTTCAACGGCTCGGCAGATCTTTTCGAGCGTATATTTCGTCAGATGGCCGAGGGTGTAGACCACATTGGCATCGGTCGTGCCTTGGGCGCAGGAGATCTCGTCTGAATTTTTTCCATAGAGGTTGGCGGCTCCATAGGGGGCAACAAAAACGGGGGTGGGGCTGTTTAGGCGGGTGACGCCAAGTTCTTTGGACGAGAGAACCACGGTTTGGGTGTAGGAGAAGGATTTATCCGGTCGTAGATAGCGGGGAATGATGCGGTATTTTGAAAAAGCTTCGACATTTTTCCGGGTACTATCGCCGGCGGCGGATTCGACTTCCCCGTACCAGCCGTAGACATGTTTTGAAACCTCGCGTTTAACCTTGGTTCGAAGCTTTTCCACATCCCAGGGAACGGGCGGAAATTCGTTTTTTTGATTGGAAAGGGTGCCGTTGATTTTTGGGTAGCCGAGGAGGGCGCGAAGTGAGGTTTCGGTAAAACGGCGGGTATAGCTGTCAGGGGAATTGAGGAGGGCACGGATTCCGCTTTCAGAGATGTCGACGGGAAATTTTTTCATAGTCTGATTAAATCCTAATCAATTTGGTGGAGCGTGAAAATAAAAGAAAGAGAACTCGTATGATGGGTTAGTCGGGTGGGGTTAGGATTGAAGCTGGAAGAAAAGAGGGGTTTGGGTAGGATGAAAAGTTCATGATTGGATGGGTTTTAAAGAAAATCTTGGGGACGCAGAACCAGCGGGAAGTTCGGCGTCTGGCCCCTTTGGTCGGGGAGATCAACCGTCATGAGGAAGCTTTACGAACATTATCGTTTGATGAACTCCGAGCAAAAACAGTGGCGTTTCGAGATCGTTTGGCCAAAGGAGAGTCTTTGGATCAGTTGTTACCTGAGGCATTTGCGGTGGTGAAGAACTGCTGCCGTCGCTTCACCGAGGAAAAGAGGCGGATTCGGGTGCGCGGACAGGAAATCTTGTGGGAGATGATCCCGTTTGATGTGCAGTTGATCGGCGGAATGGTTTTGCATTCGGGGCGAATTGCGGAGATGGCGACGGGAGAAGGCAAAACGTTAGTGGCCACGTTGCCGACCTATCTGAATGCACTTTCGGGCAAGGGAGTGCACATCGTGACGGTGAACGATTATCTGGCGGCTCGGGATGCGGACTGGATGGGGGAGGTGTATCGGGAGCTGGGCTTAACGGTGGGATGCCTGCAGCATGGGCAGACACAGTCGGAGCGAAGGGCGCAGTATGCGTGCGATATCACGTATGGAACGAGCTCGGAGTTCGGATTTGATTACCTGCGGGATAACGGGATGGCGACTACTCCTGAAGATCAGGTTCAGCGC
>LIBO01000283.1 GCA_001438005.1 Verrucomicrobia subdivision 6 bacterium BACL9 MAG-120507-bin52
CATCCCGAGCGTGACTTCGGCAAGGACGACCAAGCGACCGAATTTTTTTCTGGGGACGACTTCTACTACCTCAAACCTGGATCGGACGGTCCCCCTCTTCACCTCGCCACCTTCGACCGCAAGAAAAAACAGCCCACCACCCCCACCACTCGCGTCATCTGGGACGATAAGGACAACCGCTTCCCCGGCCTGAAAGAGAAGATCGATGGCCTCTTCCCCCCCGAGCAGAAACGGGGCCGCGTCACCGGTGATAACCAGAACACCTGGCGCCCCAGCCAAGAGTGCTGGTACGAAACCTGCAAACTGAACTACGGCTACGACTTCACCCAAGGCGCCAAAGGCAAACGAAAACATCCCACCGTCCTCCAACCCGAAGTGCCCGTGCCCAATCTCTGGAAAAAGATGGATGCCATCATGAGCTACTGGCAGGAGATCGGGGTCGACGGCTTTCGATGTGACGTCTCCCATATCATCCCCTCCGAATTCTGGCACTGGGCTCTCGCCCGCGCCCGCACTCGCAATCCCCGGACCTACTTTTATGCTGAATGTTACGAAGGCGATACCCGACTCGAAGTCCCCGATGCCAACCCCGAGCTCGCCTCCTACCACTCCAACCCCCTCAGCCTGATCGAAGCCGGCTTCAGCTCCGTCTATGGACACGATGCCTACAAAGGTCTGATGAAAATCTACGAAGAGTCAGGGTGGGCCAACGATCTCGACTCCCTGACCCGCCCGGGTTTTGTCGGCGACAACTCCCTTCGCTACGCCGAAAATCACGATGAGTGCCGCATCGCCTCCACTCAGCACTGGGGTGGACATGGAATGTCCGTGGGTCGTGTCGTATCCACAGTTCTCTTTGCCCTCTCCCGCGGACCGGTCATGGTCTACTACGGACAGGAGGTGGGTGAGGCCGCCACCGTGGGTGCCGCGGGGTTCGAGCTCGATAAAGGACGCACCACCTTTTTCGACTACTGGTCGGTCCCCGAACTTCAAAAATGGTATCACGACGGATCGTGTGACGGTTCCGACTTAAGCATCGAGCAGAAAGAGCTTCGGGCATTCTACGGGCGAACCCTCCAATCTCTCACTCACCCTGCCCTTGCCCAAGGAAACTTCTACCCGCTCAATCCCGCCAACCAGAGCAACCCCGCCTACGGCCGGCTGTCTGGCGAAACCACCTCAGGACATTGGATGTACTCCTTCCTTCGAAATGACCCTGTGAACCAAAAATCAGTTCTCGTCGCCGTCAATCTGCATCCTACGCAAACTCTTTCGGGCGTTCGATGCCTTCTCTCAAAGGAATCAGCCGCCGCCCTCGCCCTTCCTACTGGCACCACGTTGACGGGTACCGATCTTCTCGCCTCCACCAACCCAGCCACATTCTCCGCTCCTGCCGATACTCTAACTTCGCAAGGCGTACCCCTACCCGATCTTCCTCCCTTTTCCAGTTACTACTTCGATCTCTCAACTCAGAAGTAAACTCTCTATGCTCCGACTCCTGTTATGGTTGGTGCTAATCCTTGGATCACCCCTTTTGGCTCCGGCTGAGGAAACTCCGTCGAAAAAATGTGCCTGGGCGGAGGAAGCGGTTTGGTACCAGATTTTTCCCGAGCGATTCCGAAACGGTGATCCCAAGAATGACCCTACTGCGGAATACGCCCGAGTGCCTGACAAGGCCAAAGGAAAATGGAAAATCATGCCTTGGACCAAAGATTGGTACGCTCTTGAAGATTGGGAAAAGGAGATCGGTTCCGACGTCT
>LIBO01000284.1 GCA_001438005.1 Verrucomicrobia subdivision 6 bacterium BACL9 MAG-120507-bin52
CCCACCTTCGAGATCCAAAGATCCGTCCAAACCTGGATCATTGATCAATCCTTTCCAGCCGACTGTGGTCCGTGGCTTCTCAAAATAAACCCGCATGACGAGGAGCAACCGATCCCCCAGCTCCTCCCTCATCTTCTTGATTCGTGTGGCATACTCCAGTGCTGCCTTGCGATCGTGGATGGAGCAGGGTCCTAAAATTACCAATGGGCGCGTATCCGTACCCTCCATCACCGCTTCCACCTCTTGCCGAGACTCCCGAACTGTCCTTTCCGAGACAGACCCCAACGGAATCTCCCGCCGAAGCTGGGCCGGCGATATTAAGGGCGTAACCTCCCGCACACGGAGGTTCATCAGCTTGGGCGCCTCTTTCATCTGAGTAACGGATGACATCGTTCAACCCTAGTCGATCCGCCCCACTTTGGAAAACCCGATTCCAATCTCGCTTTTCTGAAAGGTTGACTCAAAATCACGAACTTATGTTGAAGCGAATCGCCGTCATCACCTCGGGAGGCGACTCGCCTGGAATGAATCCAGCCATTCGCGCCATCGCTCGCACGGGAGTGAGCTTAGGAATCGACGTGGTTGGAATCCAAAACGGGTATCAAGGTATCTTTGACCGTGAATTTATGCCCTTAGGGGTCATCGAGGTTAGCGGCCGAATCCGTGACGCCGGGACGATTTTATCCACCAGTCGTTGTCTTCACTTTAAGGAAGAGAAATCCCAGCTCCAAGCCATCGACATTCTCCAAAAAGAAAATATTCAGGCCCTGCTCGTTCTGGGTGGGGACGGTTCTCTGGCGGGTGCCGCCGCTTTATCGAAACATGGCTTCCGTGTCCTTGGCCTGCCCTGCTCGATCGATAACGACCTCTCGGGAACCGAAATGTCGATCGGGGTTGACTCCTGCCTCAACACCGTCGTCCATCTCATCGATATGATCAAAGCCACCGCTGCCTCCCACAATCGTTGCTTTGTCATTGAAGTCATGGGCCGAAACCAAGGTTACCTCGCCCTGATGAGCGCGATCGCCTCCGGCTCCCAAATTGCGGTGATCCCGGAATTTCGCTACGACATGGATAAAATCATCGAAAATCTCACCCGCCGCCGCCTTCGTCGGCATAATAACAGCGTGGTCGTCGTGGCCGAAGGCGCCTGTTCAGGCCAAGAGTTCATGAATCGCCTTTTGGAGGCAGGAAAAAATAAGCTAGACCAAGAGGTTCGTCTCACTGTTCTCGGGCATCTGCAACGCGGATCCGCCCCCACATTTTCCGACCGCTTTTTGGCCACCCGTATGGGCGAATTTGCTGTCCTCGCCCTGAATCAAGGGGAGCACGGCTCCATGGTCGGCCTTCTTCGAAATCGAATGAACCTTACTGACCTTCAGGAGATTAAAGGTCACCGCCCTCCCCTACCGGCCGACGCCATTCGACTCGCCCGTAATCTGGGCATGGAAGTCGGCATCCCTACCGAAGCCTAGCGATCGGAACACCTACCGAATCGGGGCGGTAATTCTGGTGAATTTCCCGTTATTTTTGGCCGCCAGATTTTGCAGAAACTTAGTCTCATTCGGCTTCGACATGTAGCCCACCGTGTGAATCGAGGGGGTGGGTGCGTCCTTCTTTTTGTACTCTTTGGTATAGACCTCTTTTATCCTGCGAATCAGCCCCGCCTCGTCGTACTCCTTGCCCGCGCTGGAAACAACCTTCCCGCCCGCTTTGGCGGTGGGCGGCTTGGGTTGGTTCGGTGCTTTCGGC
>LIBO01000285.1 GCA_001438005.1 Verrucomicrobia subdivision 6 bacterium BACL9 MAG-120507-bin52
CCGGCAGGAATCATCGGCAGGACGTGTTCGGTGTAGGGGACCATGACGTCGAGAACGTAGGCGGTTTTCGAGGCGAGCAACCGTTGGAGGGCGGGGCGGATCTCCTCCGGTTGGGTGATACGCTCCGCCGGAACCCCGAAGCCTTGGCAGATCGGAAGGTAATCGGGAAAGATTGTTTTCGGGGAGTTGGGATCGCCGAGGAAGGTGTGACCGCGGTTGCTGGCGAAAAAGCGATCTTCCCACTGCACAACCATCCCAAGGTACTGGTTGTTGATGATGATGGCTTTGGCAGGAATATTTTCGGCAATGGCGGTGGCTAATTCCTGCACGTTCATGAGGAAGGAGCCGTCGCCATCGATATCGATCACTTCGCGATCAGGGCAGGCGACCTTGGCGCCGACGGCCGCCGGATAACCGTAGCCCATGGCGCCGAGACCGGCAGAGGTCAAGAAGCTGCGGGGGTGATGGAAATCGTAGAACTGCCCAGCCCACATCTGGTGCTGGCCAACGCCCGTGGTGATAATGGCCTCTCCCTTGGTCAGGCGGCAGAGCTCTTCAATGACCTGTTGGGGCATGATGCGTCCGGGGACGGGAGTGTAGGAGAAGGGATATTTTTTTCGCCACCCTTCAATCTTTTCGCGCCACTTGGCCCATCGTTTGGGAAGATGGGTGTGGGAACGGCGGGAGAGAAGCTGGTTCAGGCCTTTGAGGGCGAGGCGGACATCGGCCAAGACGGGCAGAGCGACGACCTTATTCTTGTTGAGCTCGGAAGCATCGATATCGATGTGAACGATGGTGGCTCTTTTGGCGAACTCGGAAACTTTTCCCGTGACGCGGTCATCGAAGCGAACGCCGAAAGCAAGCAGGAGATCGGATTCGTCGACCGCATAATTGGCGTAGACGGTGCCATGCATCCCGAGCCACTTGAGAGATTGGGAGTCGGTTTCGGGAAAGCAGCCGATTCCCATCAACGTGGTGGTGACGGGGATGCCAGTGGAGCGGGCAAATTTGAGAAGATCCGCCTCGGCCCCTGAGGTGATGATCCCGCCCCCGACGTAGAGCATGGGTCGCTCTGCTTTTTCGATCAGGCCAAGAATTTCGTGCAGGGCGACTTCATCGGGCGCGGCCGGCGGATGGAAGCCAGGAATATCCATGGCGGCGGGCCAAGTGACTTGGGCGGTGGCTTTCTGCACATCTTTGGGAATGTCGATGACCACGGGGCCTGGGCGACCGGTGGTGGCAATGTGGAAGGCCTCGGCCACGATGCGGGGGATATCGCCCGGATGCATGACGAGATAGCTGTGCTTCACGATCGGCAGGGTGACGCCGAAGACATCGGTTTCTTGGAAGGCGCCACGGCCGATGGCGGTGGTGGGAACCTGACCGGTGATGGCGACCATGGGAACGGAGTCCATAAAGGCATCGGCGATTCCCGTGACCAGGTTGGTCGCTCCCGGACCGGAGGTGGCCATGACGACGCCGACTTTGCCGGTGGCGCGAGCATAGCCTTCGGCCATGAAGGCGCCGCCCTGTTCGTGGCGAGGGAGAATGGTGCGGATCTTTTTCGATCGGGTAAGGGATTGGTGAAGCATCATGCTGGCCCCGCCGGGGTAGGCAAAAATGGTGTCGACGCCGGCGTGCTCGAGAGCTTGCACGAGCAGATCGCAACCCATGGTCGGGGGCGACAGCTTGGATCGAGCCTGGGAGGGCTTCTTCGCAGGGGACTTAGTTTTCACTTGGCTCATCGGG
>LIBO01000286.1 GCA_001438005.1 Verrucomicrobia subdivision 6 bacterium BACL9 MAG-120507-bin52
CGCGGTGGCCCGCACGGTGGTTGATAGCGACAGCGGGGGAACGGCTTTAGCCATCGCAGCGCTGGTGGCATCCCTAGTGGCTTTCGGAATTGTGTTGCTCAGTTATCTTGGTAAATAGGAATTACGTATGGCCGATGGATCCACTCTTACCCTGACTCAATCCAATTTTGAGACCGCAGTTTTAAAATCTACCGTCCCGGTACTGGTGGATTTCTGGGCGGAGTGGTGCGGTCCCTGCCGAATGATTTCACCGCTGCTCGAGCAGATTGCGAAAGATCACGCTGGAAAAGTGGTGGTGGGTAAAGTCAATGTCGACCAAGAGCAGGCCCTTTCCGCAAAATATGGAATTCAATCCATCCCTGCTTTTTTTATTTTTAAAAATGGTGAGATTGCCGAGCAGTTTATTGGGGCCCAACACTCTCGCCAGAGCATCGAAGCTAAATTAGGTCTTTAATTCCTCCAAGCGGGGAGAGGCTTGGGTCATCCGTTCGGCAACGCTACAATACTTAAGTAGAACCGAGGGCGGTGTAGGTGCAGCGGTAGAGACCAGCAATACGCTCTTCATCCCTCTTCACTTTTATCCGCAATATTTTTTCGAACATTTGGCGCTCGTAATCACGAATCATGGGGAAGCTCTCCAGGCAATCGAGGATGGCAGAGTTAAATTCGGTAATTTTGTGGGCACGGGATGAGTTGTCGAAAGAGTATTCGGCCATGTAGCCGTCCTCCTCCCGAAGTTGGGCGAGGCCGCGGCAACGCGACTCTCCCTCCAGCTTTTGGAGTTTGATTTCATACCTTTGCGTCTCGGCTTTGTAGATGTTGTGGAGGATTTTCTCCGGGCCAAGGGTACCGTAAATTTCGCGGACCGACTCCAAGATTTGAAGGCTAAACTGAGGGTAGCGGCTGGGGAAGAATTCGCGGGCTCCGTCGGTCAGGCGATAGGCCTTTTCAGGGCGACCCATTCCTTTCGGACGGCGCCAAGTATCCAGATATCCGTCCCGCTCCAGACCAATGCAGTGCTGTTTGATCCCCATATAGGAAAGTCCGACTCGTTGACAAAGTTCCGCCACGGAAAGACCCTGACTTCTCTTAATTTCCCGAAGAATGGAAAGTTTCGGGTTGTGATTATTTTTGGAAAGCAGCTTGGTCTTCATCCGAGGAATTTAAATTATCAACAAGCTACCGATGGGAATCAACATCGGAATTAAAATTATTCACTAGCCCTAACGGGACTCGAACCCGTGCACCGGCCTTGAGAGGGCCGTGTCCTAACCAGCTAGACGATAGGGCCTCAATCATTTGAAATTACCGACTTTGCACAAGGGAGCAATCCTCCAAAATATTTCCGCGCCGATTTACTCTACTGTGACCGACTTGGCGAGGTTTCGGGGCTTGTCGACATCCCGTCCGAGGGCGACAGCAGTATGGTAGGAGAAAAGTTGAAGGGGAATCACGTTGAGAATGGGTTGAAGAAGCTCGTGGGTCTTGGGAACGGGCAGGACCGCATCCGCTAACCCTTTTATTTTGGAATCACCCGCAGCGGCCACCGCGATGATAGGGCCACCGCGGGCTTTAATTTCCTGCAGACTCCCCAAGTTTTTGTCGTACACCCCGTCCTGAGTCGCGATCAGCACCGTTGGAGTGCCCGCATCGATCAAGGCAATCACCCCGTGTTTGAGTTCGGCGCTGGGATAGCCCTCCGCATGAATATAGGTGATCTCTTTCATCTTGAGCG
>LIBO01000287.1 GCA_001438005.1 Verrucomicrobia subdivision 6 bacterium BACL9 MAG-120507-bin52
AGTTAGGTCTAACGACCGAAGTCCTTGCGCCAGGCTTGTCCGGTTTTTTCCATTTCACTGTCAGCCGCAGTACGGCGCAGGCGATGAAGGGTGGGCATGCCTAGGGACCACTCTTGCATCCAGTCGCGAGCGAACTCCCCACGCTCGGTTTCACGGAAAATCTCGCGGATTGCCTCCTCATTCACCACGCGGGGCCCGCGAGACCGGATTGCAAATTCGGCTGTGCGGCTACAGCGGCGGCTGATGTATTCTTCAATTCCAACTTCGTCCATCACGTCGATCACACTACGCAGGGAGCGGATTGCTTTCGCGTAGGCAAAACTCGGCGGGTATCCGTTTTCCACCATAACGCGAAAGCACATTTTCATGAGTTGGATGGCCCCTCCGTAGAGGATTTGCTCCTCGAAATTGTCCCCCTCGGTCTCGTGCTGGAAGGACATTTCCACAACACCGGCCCGTGTGCTTCCCACGGCTTTGGCGACGGCTAGAGCGATGGCCATTGCGTCGCCAGTGGCGTCATGGTCGACGGCCACGCAGCCGTAAACGCCTTCCCCTGCGAGATACTTTTGCCGAACGAAGTGTCCGGGCGCGTTGGGTACAAAGAGTACCGTGTTGACGCTCTTGGGGGGCTGAATCACACCGTACAGAACATTGAATCCGTGACAAAAACAGAGGGTTTTTCCGGGAGAGAGGTTCGGAGCGATCTCGGCCTTGTAAATCGGTGGTTGGGCTGGGTCAGCTAGTTCGATCAATAGTACGTCTGCCCGCTTGGTAGCCTCGGCGATGGAGTAGGCCTCAAAGCCATCGGCCTTGGCTTGCGCGCGGCTGGGGGATTCTTCCGGGGGGCGGGTGCCGATGATGACCTTAACTTTGCTGTCGCGGGCGTTGGCGGCTTGAGCCTTCCCTTGGATGCCATAGCCGATCACGGCTACCGTTTTGCCCTCAAGGGGCTTTATGCTGACATCGGCATCGCGGTAAATCTTTTCCATATTTCTATCCTTTGGGGTTGAGGGGCAGATTTTGCGGCTCCCGGTTGACATTTTTGCTGTAAAGGTAGCGAGTGGGGCCAGGGCCTTTGGCAATAAACCACTGGGGGCAATAAGGGGCCATCCAGATCACATCTCCCTGGGCCACGGGATGCCAGTCGTCGTTAAGGCGGTAGACACCGCCACCCTCGAGGACGAGGAGACCGTGTTCCATAATATGGATTTCCACGAAGGGAAGGGTGGCTCCTGGATCGAAAGTGAAGATGTTAACGGCAAAATCATGGCCGAGATCAGTTTCCGGAATCAAACCGCGAAGCCGGGCATGGGGATCACCTAGAAAAGGAGTTTCGGCCACCTTGGCGGAATCGCCAAAAAAAGCGGCGGGCACCGGGGTGCCGGCCAGGGGTTCATAGCGTTTGGCAAAACGCATGATCTTTGCTCCGGAGGACTGAACATCAAATTTTGTGCTTGGAGGAAGCCATCCGTAGTGGCCCGCGCTCAGACTCTTTCCGTTCAGTCGGCAACTTCCGTCCAATACAAAGAGGAAATGTTGTTCTTCACCTGTGTTTCCCGTGCCTGAGGCTTTGTCGGCTAGGACGAGAAGAGTCTGGACCAAACCCGCACCCATTGCCGGGCTGATCAGGATGTGGGCCGTGGTCTGGTTCCAACCGGGAAGAACGCTGGGGACGTGACTATCCGGCCCGATCAGGGCGTAACGATCCCTGATGATGGTGCGACT
>LIBO01000288.1 GCA_001438005.1 Verrucomicrobia subdivision 6 bacterium BACL9 MAG-120507-bin52
CCGAGTGGGAGGGGGCGCGCGGATGGGAGGTGGGTTTTTTGGCGTGGGGGAACTTGGAGCTTTGGCGCGGAACGGCGCATCTTTGGAAATGTGCGGGGTTGTTTTTGATTGGGCTGATTTTGGCCAGAGTGGTGTGGAATGAGCGCTCCTTGGCGGGCGCGATTGGATTGCATGCGGGCTGGGTCGCGGGATTGCGATTCGCAGAAAGTGCATTCCCAGCCGTTCCACAGGCGGCGGAGGGCTGGTGGGGGCCATCTTTGGAAGCGGGCCCTTTTCCCTTTCTACTTCTTTTGGTGGTGACGTTTGCACTGTGGGGGCGACCGATTCGTGCGGCTTTGGGTTGAGGCGGTCCGGGGTCTGATTTTTCCGGTGGGGCGTCCGCCCCGGCCTTGGGTTCGTTTGGTCGCGCCCTTCTGTGCCCGCTGCGCGGAGCCGTTCGCGCGACATTCGCCGGGTAACTTTTTGTGTCGCAACTGTGCGGGTCGACGCTGGGCACTGGAGAAAGTGCGGGCGGCCTACCGTGCGGTCGGAACGGTGCGGGAGGTGATTTTGCGCTTTAAGTATGAAAGGGAGTATTCCTTGAGGCCGTGGTTGGGGCGATGGATGCGGGATGGATTTCGGCAGTACTACGCGGAAGAGAAGTGGGATGCTCTGGTGCCCGTGCCTCTGTTTCGTGCCCGAAGAAAGGAGCGGGGGTTCAATCAAAGTGCGGAGATCGCCGAGTGGCTGGGACACGAGGTGGGGATTCGGGTCGAGGAGGGGTTGGCGCGGGTGAGGGAGACTCCTCCGCAGGCACGATTAAGGAGGTCGGAACGATTGCGCAACTTACGAGGTGCCTTGGCTCTCGCCCCCGGATTTGACCCCAAGGGACGACGATTGCTACTCTGTGATGACGTGTTTACGACAGGAGCTACGGCGGACGCTTGTGCACGGATCCTGAAACAGAATGGAGCCGTGGAAGTCGCTGCTCTGACCGTAGCGCGAGGTTAATTTACCCAACATGGCAGTTTTTGAGCGTAGAAAATATGAACCCCGCAAAGAGGCGAAGCCCCGTGCGCGGGGTGTGCCGAGCGGGTTATGGACGAAGTGCCCGGGGTGTGGAGAGGTGGTCTACAACCAAGTACTGAAAAAAAGCCATCAGGTTTGCCCCAAGTGTGACCACCATTTTCCTTTCGGAGCACGGGAGAGGTTGATCTCGGTTTGCGACGGAGGCCGTTTTCAAGAGCATGACGCGAAGATGGAGGCGGTGGATGTTTTGCAATTCAAAGGCGTGGCGAGTTATGCCAGCAAGCTCAAGGCCAATCGAAAAAAAACCGGAATGATGGATGCTATGATCAGCGGAATGGGAAAAATTGGGGGGCGAGAGGTTTCTTTGGGGGCGATGGAGTTTGCGTTTTTGGGAGGAAGTATGGGGGTGGTGGTGGGGGAGAAAGTCACGCGAACGATCGAGCGGGGTTTAGCCAAACGGGCGCCGGTGATTCTTTTTTCTGCGTCGGGCGGGGCGAGGATGTACGAGGGGATGTTCAGCCTGATGCAGATGGCGAAGACGAGTGGTGCCTTGGCCAAGTTAGGGGCGGCGGGATTGCCTTTTATCTCCGTTTTAACGAATCCGACGATGGCAGGGGTGATGGCGAGTTTTGCGTCCTTGGGGGATATCATTGTGGCGGAGCCCAAGGCGATGATCGGGTTTGCCGGGGCGCGGGTCATTCGGGAGACGACGCAGC
>LIBO01000289.1 GCA_001438005.1 Verrucomicrobia subdivision 6 bacterium BACL9 MAG-120507-bin52
GAACCCCGCCAACACACGACGCAAACGAGGATCCCAATTTGAAAGCACCCCCACGCGCAGCCCTTTTTTCACGATCCCTTCGATCACTTGCCCCGTTTCCGAAAAATCCCGCCAAGCCTCCGGCCGGGCAAAATATTCAAACACTTCCTCGAAATAAACTTCGAAGGGAAAATCCTCCGGCATCTCCGCCTGCTTTAAGCTTTCCTCCACAATCCTCGCCCAACCCTTTTTTCCTAACGTCTTGTCCGATCCCACCCCCTCCTCCCTTCTTTTTTTCCAAGCCGCCCGAAAACCTCTCTGCACCGCCTCCGACCCCGCTTTCCATCCATAGGCCACGGCCAAGCTCGCATAGGTGGCCCCAATCGGTTCCGCCGGCTGGAGCAGAGTTCCGCCCACATCAAAAAAAAGCGCTCGGATCACGCTCTCCTTCCATCCTCCCAGCACATGACCTCCCCCACCAGAACCAGGGAGCCCAAAATAAAAGTTCCACTCTGAATCGGCACCTTTCCGTCCTCCTCCATCGCCTCCGCTACGCTTCTCCACAATCGGTCAGGTCGAATTTTCCACTCCAAAGGATCCCCTCCCCTGGCATCCTGTAGCTGCACCCCCCACACCTGCGCCCCCGTTCCACGAATTTCCCTCAACATCTCTTCCGCTGGCTTGTCCCGCAAACATCCAAAAATGACCCGCGCCGGTTCACCGCCAAATTGCTCCCGCCACGTCGCGAGGGCCGCCCGCACCCCTTCACGGTTGTGGGCGCCATCCAACACACGCCGATGTCGCCCGGGCAAATTCATAAACCTGCCGGGCCAACTTGTTCGATCCAACCCCCGCGCCACGACGGCATCCGGAAAACCCAAATACCGCGCCACCGCCGCCGCCAGCCCGAAATTTTGCCTCTGATGTGCCCCGGCCAGCGGCCAGCGATCCTGACCTTTCCTCAAGGGCCGCACCACCTGCCAAGGACACCCCAACCGTTGAGCTTCCTGAGCCAACACCCCTCGTGCCTCTTTCGGCCATGGCGCCGAAAATACTGGAACCCCGCGCTTTAAAATTCCCGCCTTCTCCCGGCCAATGTTTTTCCACCCCCGCCCGAGCACCGCCTCATGATCCCGACCCAACGAGGTCAGCACGCAGCACTCCGGCCCAACCACATTCGTTGCATCCAATCTCCCCCCTAAGCCGGTCTCCCAAACCACAAAATCCACTTTCACCTCCCGAAAGATTTGCAGGGCCAACGCCGTCGTCGCCTCAAAAAAAGTCGGCCTCCCCCTCTTCGGCCATTTCGATATTTTTCGAATCAAGATTCGCAAATTTCGCTGCAACACCACCTCCTCCACCATCGTGCCCCCACACTGAAACCGCTCGCGAAAATCCACCAGATGAGGAGACGTGTATAAACCCGAAAAAAAACCCGCCGCCCGTAAGATCGAATCGATCGCCGCCGCCGTCGATCCCTTCCCATTCGTTCCGGCGATGTGAATAAAATTGAGCCCTCGCTCCGGATGCCCCAACTGGCGCAGAAGCTTTCTCATCCGCCCTAGCCCGGGCTGAATGCCCAGGGCACACACCTGCTCCAACCGCACAACCGAGTCGAATCGCTTCAGAGGTAGTGGAGAAGACGCGCCAAGGTCCCCTTCATCTCGGAACGCGAAACAATCATATCGATCAGTCCATGTTCATGCAGAAATTCCGAAGTCTGAAACTCTTTCGGCAGCTCTT
>LIBO01000290.1 GCA_001438005.1 Verrucomicrobia subdivision 6 bacterium BACL9 MAG-120507-bin52
CCGGATGCGCCGAACAACGCCACGGCCGGAATCAAAGCCAAAAGCAACGGCGCAAAGGCCAAAAGACTTGAAACGGTGGTGGCCAAAAAACAGGGCAAAAACCGCTGCTTTACAATATCGGTGACGTCCACAATGCCACGGGTATGGCCGTGCAAAATTTGAAGGCAAAAGTGGTAGACACCACCCAAAATTGGTCCATTCAACAAAAATGCCAAAAGGGCGCCCGCCAAAGGAATGCTGTTCAGCAAAAATTGGGCAAGAAATACGAGGACAATGATCCCCGTAATCCTCCAGGGGTCTTGGCGATACGCCCCCCAAGCTGCACTCAAGCAATCCTTGATCCGAACCGTGCCCGTGGCTGCCGGAACGCCCGAGGATGGGACGGATGAGATTTTAGGGGGAGTCGTTGTTTGTGCCGGGTAAAATTCAGATAGGGTTCCTAACTCCTCCCAATTTTGAGCACCCTCCCTTTTGACCTTGGTGCTCTGATCAGCGCGGCCCTCCCGAATCCAGCGGTGTATTTCATCCGAAGAAACGGGGCCATACGTCTTACCATCACCACCCACAATGGAATACATTCCCCATCATTGAAACGTTTTGGCTCACCCACAAGTTCCTTTTTCTTATCCACATCTTAATCTCAACAAGGATACGAGTTTCGTTGGCCTAGTCTGGGTGCGGCTTCATATAGGAAGAATGCGTAGTTCGCTTGTTTTGCCATTTCTTCTTGGTCTTTTGCCTCTGATCGCCCACACCGCGCCGCCCATGGAAACCCCATCGCAGCCTTTCGATTTCGATACCCACCGCCGGAATCCAATCGAGGCAAGACGCAAAGCCTCGTACGCGGCCGAGGGGCGGGATCTGCAAGACAATCTCTTGGCGGGTCCCAAAGGAGGCAAATCTGATATATCCAAACAAGCGGCTGGACTCTTTCCCGAGATGGAAAGTATCCCCCTGAAGCAGGAGCCCGCGCCCCTCCCGACGCCACGAGAGCTGACCGATCGCGTGACCGCCCAGCGATCAGGAGAGGATACGAAAGGTCGCATCGATCTATTAGCACGGGGCAAAGTTGCCAAAGAGATGAATCTTTCCGCCATGTCGGAGAGCGAATACGAGCTGTACGCCACCCAAAAACAGTGCGCGATGGAGGAGGCTCCCCAACGAACCAACCTCCTGAACCCTATGCCTACAGTGACTAATGTAAAAACGGATGGACCCGCCCACGCCTACTCCGTTACCCAGGCAGGCATCGGCGCTCGGGCTAAGACCGGCTCAAACCAGAATCCATTCGAAGATGTGATTAAGCTGCTGCGACTCGACCAGCCGGTGACCCATGGGGAGGATCCACTCCCCACAACAAAAGCCAAGGTCGTGCAAGCTGAAATCCCTTCCACATCCGGGACAAGTCAGGCGAGCCCCTCTGCTGGGGCCTACTGAACCATCTCGCCAAGTTGCCCTGATCCTGTCCAGCCCCGAAAAAGCGGGTTGGCTCTTTCCGAAGCTTTCTCGTATTATCTCACAACCTGGTGCGGTGGCAGAGCGGTCGAATGCGGCGGTTTGCTAAACCGTTGTACGGGTAAAACCGTACCGGGGGTTCGAATCCCCCCCGCACCGGTATATCTATTAGTCAATGATTTATAAAAGATAAAATTGGTTAGTGCTACAATGAGTGCCACAATGTTCCCCCGTGTAGCCTTTCGTGGGGTGTGTTT
>LIBO01000291.1 GCA_001438005.1 Verrucomicrobia subdivision 6 bacterium BACL9 MAG-120507-bin52
TTTTGGTGATGGTGCCAGGAAGCGTGACGGCCGAAAGACGGCTAAGCGCTTGGATGCAAGACCGGCATGGCCCCAATCGGGTCGGAATCCCTTTTACGAATATTCGGATCTTTGGATTAGGCCAAGGGTTGGCCGATGCGATGAAGTTCCTCTTAAAAGAGCAGTTTGTGCCTGCTTCCGTAAATCGTCTGTATTTTAACCTGGCCCCGATTTTGGCCATGGTGCCCGCTTTGGTCACCGTAGCGGTGATCCCATTCAGTCCAGGCTTTGATCTTCGTCCGCTCGCAGGGTTGATGGCTCCATCATTTCATTGGAACGCCTCCACTGTTCAGGCCTTTCAGATCAGTGGAGTGGTGGCCAATTTAGATATCGGTCTTCTCTTTGTTTTTGCGGTTATTTCCCTCAGCGTGTACGGAATTGTCCTCGCGGGTTGGGCCTCGAATTCAAAGTATCCCTTCTTGGGCGGGATTCGCTCCTCCGCCCAGATCATTTCCTATGAAATTGCTATGGGAGCGTCTGTCGTTCCTGTCTTTCTCGTCACCCAACAGCTGAATCTGGGGAAGATTGTAGACTATCAAATCAAAAACGGTTGGCTGGCTTTACCACACTTTGGGGGCGGCCTCGCTGGTATTTTCACCGGGCTGTGTCTCGCTTTTTCTTTTTTGGTGTTTCTGGTGGCCGCCTTCGCCGAAACGAACCGACTGCCTTTTGATTTGCCTGAGGCGGAGACGGAGTTGGTCGGTGGATACCATACGGAATATTCGGGCATGCGTTTCGCGCTTTTTTTCTTAGGGGAGTACGCCGCCATGATTTCGGCCTCCGCCATCATGGTGACTGTTTTCCTGGGGGGATGGAGCCTGCCTCTTCCTTGGTTTAACTCCCTACCCATGCCAGAGGCATGGATGGGGTTTGCGTTGCCATCTTGGTTGGCGGGTCAACCCATGCCTTGGTGGTTTGGGTTTGTCTCGGTCGGAGTATTTTTAGCTAAGATTCTTGTTTTTATTGGATTCTTTATTGTCATCCGATGGACGATTCCGCGCTTCAAGTATGATCAACTGATGAATCTTGGATGGAAGTTTTTCATCCCCGCTTCCTTCCTGAATATCTTTCTGGTGGCGGCTCTAATGCTTTTCCAATGATGCCGTAAGCCACTCCT
Organism: Verrucomicrobia subdivision 6 bacterium BACL9 MAG-120507-bin52; assembly: GCA_001438005.1. Taxonomy (GTDB): domain Bacteria; phylum Verrucomicrobiota; class Verrucomicrobiia; order Methylacidiphilales; family Verrucolacustridaceae; genus Verrucolacustris. The sequence continues at coordinate 1,157 of LIBO01000291.1, forward strand.
AGCCAACTTATGCTGGTTTCGGTTTCGAGTTAGAGATCCTTTGCAAAATAAGTGAAAATGATGTCAGCTCCAGCGCGATGAATGGAGAGCAGGGATTCATCTCTCGCCTTTTTGAGATCGACCCAGCCTTTCTGGGCGGCGGCGTAGATCTGGGCATATTCACCAGAGACCTGATAGGCGGCGAGGGGGAGACGTGTGTTCTCGCGTAAATCACGCAGGATATCGAGATACAGTCCGGCGGGTTTCACCATCAGTAGGTCCGCACCCTCTGTTTCGTCCAAGAGGGCATCCCGAAGGATTGCGTTTCGGTTGGCCGGATCTGCCTGGTAACCTCGCTTATCCAAGGAATGCGTCCCAGCAGTTTGAGCGCTCCCCACCGCATCACGAAAAGGACCATAGAGTGCGGAGGCAAACTTGGCGGCGTAGGAAAGGATTCCCGTATCTGAATATCCCGCTTGATCGAGGGCCTGACGAATGTATCCAATCCGACCATCCATCATGTCGGAGGGGGCGACAAAATCTGCGCCGGCATCAGCGAGAAGAGTCG
>LIBO01000292.1 GCA_001438005.1 Verrucomicrobia subdivision 6 bacterium BACL9 MAG-120507-bin52
CCTTCTTTACCCTACTGGGAACCTCCTTAGTGGCGGCAGCGGGCGCAACACTGAATGAGTGGCTGGAAAGGGATCTTGATGGCAAAATGCGGCGTACCGCCGATCGTCCTTTGCCGGCAGGGCGGATTAGTCCCGATGAGGCCCTGATTGGGGGAGCAGGAATGGCCGGATTGGGTTTGGGCACACTCTATTTTGGGGTGCACGCCCCGGCCGCCTTTTTGGCGGCAGCCACCTTGGCGCTTTATCTATTTGTCTACACGCCGATGAAAAGATGGACCTCTTTCAACACATTCGTTGGGGCGATTCCTGGGGCGATTCCTCCTTTGATTGGTTTCAGTGCGGGTCGAGGAAGAATTGAGTTTGAGGGATGGGCGCTCTTTTCCATTCTCTTCTTGTGGCAGATTCCTCATTTCATGGCGATTGCCTGGCGATATCGGGAAGATTACCGCAGAGCTGGCTTTCGGATGTTGCCCTGTTTTGACGAGAGCGGGCGAGTCACTGGTCTGGTTTCGGTGCTTTACTGTGTTGTTTTGCTGCCGGTTTCGTTGACGCCGGTCTACTTTGAGGCAGCAGGCTGGTTCTATGGAGCGGGAGCGATTCTTTTGGGATTGGGATATACCTTCTTTGCTGCTCTCTTCGCGTATGCACCCAGCATGCCGTCGGCGCGAAATCTGTTTTTAAGCTCGATTCTTTACCTCCCTTTCCTGCTGATCTTACTGGTGTCGGACTTTCGCTAACCATGACACCACTGACCAAATCGAATCTTCGGGTTCTCTTTATTCTCATCGTATCCTGCTTGCTGATGACTGGATTTTGGATTTATTTCATCATCGCCAAAGATCCCATTCGACCCTAAATCGTTTTTGCTATGAGCACCACGACACTGCCTGCTTCCCACTCGTATCCAACCCCATCCGCAGGCCCTCGATTTACCCTGCCTAAGTTTGGCATGTTGGTTTTTCTAGCTTCAGAGGCCATGCTTTTTGCTGGTCTGATCGGGGGTTATATCGTGTTGCGGATCGCCCAGGGTCCAGGAACTTGGCCTCCCCCAGGTGCCCCTGAAATTGGGGTTCAACTGCCCCCGACCTTTTTAAACTGGGTTATGATTGCCAATACGGTGATTTTGCTAGCCAGTAGCGCAACTTACCACTGGGGTGAAGCGCGCATGCGAAAAGGGGGGAGCGGCTTGATTGGGTATGGCCTGACCGCACTTTTTGGGACTATTTTCTTAGGGGTGCAAGCTTGGGAGTGGATACACCTCAAGCATGAGGGCATGTGGTTCAATACGTATGGCATTTACGGTTCCTGCTTCTTTACGATGACGGGTTTTCATGGACTGCACGTGTTTTTAGGGTTACTGGGAATTCTGCTGGCGGTAGGACGAGCGGGATTGCGGCAAATGAAACTTTTTTCGGGTCAAACGTCAAATCCCTCCCACACCTTTGAGGAGCTCACCGGTTACTACTGGCACTTCGTCGATGTCATTTGGGTCTTTCTTTATTCCATTCTCTACGTTTTGTAGGCCCTTCTAGGATCTGAGGAGCTTGGCTAGTGCCACGCCTAACTCTTGGGCGTTGTGACAGTGGTTTGCTTCGCCGGTTGCGGGAATGAGTTGAAATCCGGCTCCGTAGGCTGGGCCATTTAAGACACAGGCGCATGTTTTGGAATGTGCGATCTGCTGCCGGACGGCCT
>LIBO01000293.1 GCA_001438005.1 Verrucomicrobia subdivision 6 bacterium BACL9 MAG-120507-bin52
CCCTCTTTACCCTACTTGGAACCTCCTTAGTGGCGGCAGCGGGCGCAACACTGAATGAGTGGCTGGAAAGGGATCTTGATGGCAAAATGCGGCGTACCGCCGATCGTCCTTTGCCGGCAGGGCGGATTAGTCCCGATGAGGCCCTGATTGGGGGAGCAGGAATGGCCGGATTGGGTTTGGGCACACTCTATTTTGGGGTGCACGCCCCGGCCGCCTTTTTGGCGGCAGCCACCTTGGCGCTTTATCTATTTGTCTACACGCCGATGAAAAGATGGACCTCTTTCAACACATTCGTTGGGGCGATTCCTGGTGCGATTCCTCCTTTGATTGGTTTCAGTGCGGGTCGAGGAAGAATTGAATTTGAGGGATGGGCGCTCTTTTCCATTCTCTTCTTGTGGCAAATTCCTCATTTCATGGCGATTGCCTGGCGATATCGGGAAGATTACCGCAGAGCTGGCTTTCGGATGTTGCCCTGTTTTGACGAGAGCGGGCGAGTCACTGGTCTGGTTTCGGTGCTTTACTGTGTTGTTTTGCTGCCGGTTTCGTTGACGCCGGTCTACTTTGAGGCAGCAGGCTGGTTCTATGGAGCGGGAGCGATTCTTTTGGGATTGGGATATACCTTCTTTGCTGCTCTCTTCGCGTATGCACCCAGCATGCCGTCGGCGCGAAATCTGTTTTTAAGCTCGATTCTTTACCTCCCTTTCCTGCTGATCTTACTGGTGTCGGACTTTCGCTAACCATGACACCACTGACCAAATCGAATCTTCGGGTTCTCTTTATTCTCATCGTATCCTGCTTGCTGATGACTGGATTTTGGATTTATTTCATCATCGCCAAAGATCCCATTCGACCCTAAATCGTTTTTGCTATGAGCACCACGACACTGCCTGCTTCCCACTCGTATCCAACCCCATCCGCAGGCCCTCGATTTACCCTGCCTAAGTTTGGCATGTTGGTTTTTCTAGCTTCAGAGGCCATGCTTTTTGCTGGTCTGATCGGGGGTTATATCGTGTTGCGGATCGCCCAGGGTCCGGGTACTTGGCCTCCTCCAGGTGCTCCTGAAATTGGGGTTCAACTGCCCCCGACCTTTTTAAACTGGGTTATGATTGCCAATACGGTGATTTTGCTAGCCAGTAGTGCAACTTACCACTGGGGTGAAGTGCGCATGCGAAAAGGGGGGAGCGGCTTGATTGGGTATGGCCTGACCGCACTTTTTGGGACTATTTTCTTAGGGGTGCAAGCTTGGGAGTGGATACACCTCAAGCATGAGGGCATGTGGTTCAATACGTATGGCATTTACGGTTCCTGCTTCTTTACGATGACGGGTTTTCATGGACTGCACGTGTTTTTAGGGTTACTGGGAATTCTGCTGGCGGTAGGACGAGCGGGATTGCGGCAAATGAAACTTTTTTCGGGTCAAACGTCAAATCCCTCCCACACCTTTGAGGAGCTCACCGGTTACTACTGGCACTTCGTCGATGTCATTTGGGTCTTTCTTTATTCCATTCTCTACGTTTTGTAGGCCCTTCTAGGATCTGAGGAGCTTGGCTAGTGCCACGCCTAACTCTTGGGCGTTGTGACAGTGGTTTGCTTCGCCGGTTGCGGGAATGAGTTGAAATCCGGCTCCGTAGGCTGGGCCATTTAAGACACAGGCGCATGTTTTGGAATGTGCGATCTGCTGCCGGGCGACCT
>LIBO01000294.1 GCA_001438005.1 Verrucomicrobia subdivision 6 bacterium BACL9 MAG-120507-bin52
ACTCACCGCGTCACCAAACTCCGCGAAATATCTGCCGGCACTATCTCCTTGGATGTCGCCTTGGGGGCTGAGGGGGACGAAGGAAGCCTCGTCGATCTTCTATCCGATCCCAGCGCAGTCGACCCCACGGAAGAGCACTCGCACGATGACTTCCGCCAAGCCGTCACTCGCTGCCTGACAGTCCTTACGGAACGCGAGCTTGAGATCCTTCGCCTCCGCTTTGGCTTAAATGGGGATACCCAAGAGAAAACACTCGAAGAGGTCGGGGAAAAGCTGAACGTCACTCGCGAGAGGATCCGCCAAATTCAAAATTCCGCCCTGGCCAAACTGCGCCGCCGCATGCTGAAAGAGGACAACTTCCCCGAATATTTCCGCCGACTTGTTGGAACGGGTGGCCTCATCCGAGCTGCCTAAAACTCCCCCTCATCGGAGACCCCCTCGCCCAGAACTCTGAACCCAGAGCCTGGGCGATGGTGTATCGTAAGACTCTATGCCATCTGAACTGCCTGCCTCTGCCCTCTACTCTCACCCTTCCCTCGGACGGCTCTGGAAAAAGACTCACCTTGCCCACTCCCCTTTTCTTCACCGAAAAGCAGTACGCCAGCTCTACCAAAAACCTGCCGCCACTATCCGCCAACACCTCTCTCCTTCCTATTCGCTGGTGGCTCTTGGCTGTGCCGATGGCATCAAAGAATCTCTTCTTCTGCAGAAACTCCCCCCGCCCACCCTACTTCTCGCCCTCGATACCAACCTCTCTCTCGCTCGTCGCGCCGCCCGCCGCCTCCATGCCCACCACAAAATTCCTAGGAAAGTTGACCTTACCTCAACTTTTACTTTTTTAAATCCCAGATTAAAAAACAAAAATCATCAATCCCTCCAGACTCTCCCCCGACTGATCACCCTCTTCGGAGTTCTCCCCAACCTCAATCCTCTACCCCTTCTTCGTCGCCTCGCCCAACAAATGCACCCCCGCGACCTCCTTCTCTTCAGCGTCAATCTCGCCCCTGGAAATTCCAGCTTCGCCGGTGCCCGCAAAGTACTTCCCCAATACGATAACTCCACCACCCGCCGATGGCTGGAGGCCGCCGTGAAGCGATACCGACCGAAACTTCCCCCCGGCACTCTTGAATTTGGTATTCACCCCGATCCAAACCAAAACTCCCTCGCTCGAATCGAAGCCCGCTGGATCTGCCAAAAAAGCACCCGCATCGTCTTTGCCTCTCGTCGTCCGACAGCATCCCAAGTCAACTCGTGGATCCGTGCCACCCGCCTCCGCACCACCGCTCGGTTTTGCGAACCCTTTGGTGAAGAGGGCCTTTGGCTCGTCTCTTACTGAATTTCGATCCGGCCAGGCACAACTCACCCCTTTGCTCTGACGCCCCTCCGCTCCTTTCGTCGACCAAATCCCTTCTCGAATTGCACCCTAAAAACCCCTACCCTTAACCGATGGGATTCTCCCTCCGGTCTAAAATTATGTCAGGCGTGGTCGCCCTCCTCGTCCTTTTTGCCGCGGCCTTGGCCTTCACTTTGGTGCTGCTCGACGACTCCTCCTCTGAACTGGAAGGCATCGAACAGTATCACCTGCCCCTCACCAAAAACATGAATCTTCTCGATATCTACACCTTCGAGATGGAAATCATCGCCCATATGGTGGTCCATGGCGGATCGAGTCGCGAAAGTAACCTCGTGC
>LIBO01000295.1 GCA_001438005.1 Verrucomicrobia subdivision 6 bacterium BACL9 MAG-120507-bin52
TCAGCCTGATAGGTGATCGTGTGCCCGTCCGCGGCGGAATCGACGGGAGTAAAGACTACCGGCTTGCGCAGCGTATACCTGCCGCCACGAATCTGCACCGTGAAGTTCCGATCGGAGTCCTGTGATTTCAAAACGCGGATTTCATCACGCGCCCGGCTGATCGTCGCAAAAGGAGCGTCAAACGATCCATCTGCGCGGTCATCCCCGTCCGGCGCCACGTGCAGGGCCACCGCCTCGCCGGCAAGGCAAGCCGCGGCAACAAAGAACCCCATCAAAAGCAGCAAGGCGACCAAGCTTGGCCGGTCATACAGTCGGTGCATCGAAGTCATAAGCAGGGAGTGGAAGAAAATGCGCCGGGAGGAATTCCGGTGAGCTGATTTCACCTTGCGGCGTCCGCCACGAACCAAGCAAGGGCGGAGGACAAAAGAATTTCGCCAAAACATTGGACTGCAGAAGGGAACTTAATGAAGGCCGGCGCAATTCCGCCGTTTGTATTTGCCGAGGCCGACAGGAAATGGCATTCGGGCCTCCAGGGAGTTGCCCGGAGATTGAAGCTGGAAGCAATGGTGTCCGTGCCCAGAGGCTGCTTGGACAAGGACGGCGAGCAAGAGGCCGCGTTCCACTGTGGCGGAAAATAGAACGTCCTTCGCCTGCCCGATAAAATCAGCCACGCCTTTTTCGATAGTATTCCTGATACTGGCGCGGGGTGAACTTCGTTTGTTCGCGAAAAATCCGGCAAAAGTAGCTGGGGTCGGTGAAGCCCACCATGTGTGCGGCTTCTTTCGTGCGAATGTCCGAATTCATGAGCATGTCGCATGCCGTGCGAATACGTTTGGTAATGAGATATTGCTGGATGGAGCTTCCCGTGTGTTCTTTGAAGAGTCGGCCCAGATGGCGGTGACTGTAACCGAAGCTTTTTTGGAGATCCTGGACGGTGATGTTGTCGGCCAGATGGTTGCGGATGTATTCCTCCATGCGGGCAACAAGCTTGGCATGGCCGGGCGTCTGGCCGATTTCACTGAAAAACTTCTCGTCTTCCTCCTTGAAAACCGATCCGAAGAGTTCGGCGAAGAGTTCGGTGAGAAACGTCTGCAACCACAAGCCGAGGCGGGCCGCTTGCATGGGACGGCCCGGATCCTCCACCGCCGTTTTCCACATGGACTCCCTGAGTGCCAGCAGGTTCCGAGAGAGCGGGAAACAATACCCCTTCTCATGGATCTCCCGCCGGATGCCTTGCAAGACTTTTTCTCCATCCGCATTCTGCGGAGTCACCCGGAGCATGAAGCTCTCCAGGACAAGCGGAGTCTCATGGGCTTTCCATGCATGTTCGACGCCGGCGGGAAAGAGAACGATGCTTCTGCGGCGTGGCACGATGGTCATCCCGTCGCAAAAGTAGGTGGCCCCTCCCTCGCGGACCATGGTGACATCCCACCATGGATGGGTGTGCTTGGCCACATGACTTCCTTTGCGCGAGCTGCGATGCGCGTGAAAATTTACCTCAACCCGTAGCGGGCCGAGGTGCAAATCCGGCAAGCCCGCGATGACATGCGCGAGAACTTGATTGAGATTTTGAATCTGAGACGACACGGGAGGGGATGGGCTGGATGTTACATGCGAACGAGATCCCACAAAAGAAAAAAGTTCCGCGGATG
>LIBO01000296.1 GCA_001438005.1 Verrucomicrobia subdivision 6 bacterium BACL9 MAG-120507-bin52
CATCAGTTGGAGGCGGAAATTGTGGCGAGGGCGGGGGAGCGCGGGGCAGTGATGATTGCGACGAATATGGCGGGGAGAGGAACGGACATTAAGCTGTCGCCGGGAGTGGCCGAGTTGGGTGGATTACATGTGGTGGGAACGGAGCGGCATGAGTCGAGGCGGATCGATCGTCAGTTGCGGGGCCGCTGCGCTCGGCAGGGGGATCCAGGTTCGAGCCAGTTCTTTATTTCTTTTGAAGATGATTTGATGAGGAACTTCGGGGATTCGAGAAAGATTGCGGGATTGATGACGAAGTTGGGGATGGAGGAGAACGAGGGGTTGCAGCATCCGTGGCTGAATCGGTCGGTCGAGACGGCGCAAAAGCGGGTCGAGGGCCGGAATTATCAGGTTCGGAAGCATACGCTGCAGTATGACGATGTGATGAATCAGCAGAGGACGGTGATTTATGCGTGGCGTTCCGATATGTTGAATTCGACCGATCCGCGGCCGGAGGTTTTTGAGACGGTGGATGAGAGAATTACGTCGGAAGTGGAGTCGAGGGCAGGGACGGATCCGGTGGATCTGGATGGGTTAGTGCACTGGGCGAATTCGGCCATGCCGGTGGGTTTGCAAAAGGAGGATTTTCAGAAAGCGGGTGGGAAGGAGGAGTGGGCGAAACTTTTGAAGGCGAAGGTAAGGGAGGCGTATGAGGTGAAGGTGAAGTTTGAGAATCCGGAGGCGGTGAAGGCGTTGGAGAGGTTTGTCGTGTTGGGGGCGATTGACCGGCTGTGGCAGGAGCATTTGTATGCGATGGATGGGTTACGGACTTCGATTAATTTGCGGGCGTATGGGCAGAAGGATCCGTTGATTGAGTATAAAAATGAGGCGTACGGGATGTTTGGGGAGTTGATGGGGAGGATTAAGGAGGAGGTGGTGCACAATTTATTTAGGTCGGCATCGAGTTTGTCGGCCTTTGAGAGCTTTCTTTCGGCTTTGCCTCAGAGGGCGGGACGGGGTGAGTTGCCGATGGAGGCGCCGACGCAGTCGACGGAAGGTTCGATGAGCATGCAGGCCCAAGGGGGGAGCACGATGGTGGAGGAGGCTTTGGCTCCGATGCGAAGACAAGGGCCAAAGTTGGGCAGAAATGATCCCTGTCCTCTTGATCCGAGTAAGAAGTTTAAGAACTGCTGTGGGGCAACGGGGGCGAAGGGGTGTTTGAAGGTGTCCGCTTAGGGGCAAGAGGGTGGGTCGGTGGTATTGGACAGGATTTCGAAAGCGATTAGAATAGTGGAATGAATTCGCCCATTTCAGGTGGTTTGTTTGGGGGGATGGCGCCTTTGGTTGGGTCGGTGGGGGTGGCGGTGGTGGTGGGATTTGGGGTGGGACGAGTTACCGCCCCATCGAAACCGGCAAGCTCGGCAGAGGTTGAGGTGGCGCAAGCGACGCGAGGAGAGGGGGAGAGTGAGGAGCCGAAGTGGCAATCGGTGGAAGGGTCGGAGAGGTCGGAAATGGTTTCCGAGTTAGCGGGGGCGGCGGCGATGGGTTCGCCCAAAGATCGGTCGCGGGCGCTGGAGGATATTTTAGCGAAGGCAGGATTGGACGAGGTGAAGAAAGCTTTGGCCTGGGCGGAGGCGTTGCCCGATGGGCCGATGAAGAAGGCGGCTTT
>LIBO01000297.1 GCA_001438005.1 Verrucomicrobia subdivision 6 bacterium BACL9 MAG-120507-bin52
ATTGCGACAGTCCGACAGGATCCAGCAGCAGCTCTCGCGGCCTACCTAGTAGCTCGCCAAATCTATCCACAAAGTGCTCTTGCGCGGGAAGGGATTGATAGTCTTTCGAAGCAGCTGCTAGCAAAATAGTCTTCGGTCGGTAATTAACCTAGCTACTATCAAGACTCTGAATCACATTCCTCAAGGAAATCTGGCCTTTCGGATGGGGGAATTTTTCTCCGACGGGGGGAAGTTGGGGAGGGCCAAGGGATACGAGTCGAGGCCAGGGCAGGCGAGGATGGCGGAGCGGGTAGCGGAAACGATTGAGGACCGAAAGCATCTGGTGGTAGAGGCCGGCACGGGAACAGGCAAGAGCTTGGCCTACCTGGTGCCAGCGGCGTATGCGGCGCAAGAGTTGGGCAAGAAAGCGATCATCAGCACTTACACCATCCATCTGCAGGAGCAGCTGTTTGGCAAGGATGTGCCGATTGTGCAGTCGCTCGTGCCGTTTGAATTTACGGCAGCGCTACTGAAGGGAAGGCAGAACTATCTCTGCCCGCATCGGCTAAAAAAAGCGCAGCAGCATCAGGGGGATCTTTTTGCCAAAGGTCAGGCGGAGCAGTTGCAGGGGCTGGTGGAGTGGGTGCGAAGGACGAAGGATGGAACACTATCGGATATCGATTTTCAGGTGGATGCGGCGGTGTGGGCGCAGGTGTGCAGCGAGGCGTTTGCTTGTACCCCAAGGCATTGTGGGGGTCCGACCGGATGTTTTTACCAGATGGCGAGGACGAAGGTGCTGGATGCGAACGTGGTCATTTTGAATCATGCGCTGCTTTTTGGATTGCTGGCGGGAGCGGAGGAGGGAGAGGAGGGCCCGAGTGAGGGATATCTTTTCCCGAACGATTTTCTGGTGTTGGACGAGGCTCACGAGGTGGAGGATGTGGCGGCGAAGGCGTTAGGACTGGAGGTGAGGCTGGGTTCGTTACGGTTTTTGCTGCAGCGACTGGTCCACCCAAGAACAAAGAAGGGGGTGTTGACGAGGGTGGGGGATGGAAATGCGGTTAAGGCGACGCTGGGAGTGTTGGGGATGTTGGAGGGGGCGTTTGAGGAGATCTTGGAAAGTGCGGGTCTGGGGTCTTCGGGCCAGAAACGGGTCAGGCAACCTTTAGGGGTAAAAAGTGAGTTGGGACCACGGTTGATGGATGTGCGGGCGCAGTTGCTAAAGTTGGCGGAGGACGCGGGGGATGGGGAGGAGAGGAACGAGTTGAAAGATCATGCGAGAAGGTTGGAGGCGAGCGCCTTTGGCTTGGGGGAGTTTTTGCAGATGAGTCGGGCAGGGCAGGCGTACTGGGTGGAAAGGAGGCTGCCGGAGGAGGGTAGGATGCACCGAGGAGAGATGAGCCTGCATGCTTCGCCGGTCGAAGTGGCGGAAAAGTTGGAGGAGCTGGTTTTTCGGGCGGATTGCACCACGATCATGACCAGCGCGACGTTGGATGTGGGAAGGGGATTGGAGTTTTTTGCCAAACGTGTGGGGGCGGGGGAGGCGGAGACCCTTTTGGTGGAGTCGCCTTTTGATTATGAGAGTCAGATGCGGGTATATCTACCCAAGGGGATGCCGGAACCTTCGGAGGGGCAGAAATTTCAGGAAGCGTTGGAGGGGTGGATA
>LIBO01000298.1 GCA_001438005.1 Verrucomicrobia subdivision 6 bacterium BACL9 MAG-120507-bin52
ACCTAGATCCAAAGCCCTGGCAGGGTGACCTTTGGTCTGACCAAGAAGAAGACGAGCACAGGCCTCGGGAAAGTTACCTACCCTTTTGGGTAGAGTTACGCCCTGAGGAAGGAGAGGACGGTTCGTGGTAGTGAAACGCCAGATACTCCGCCAAAACGGAGGCCTTTTCGTAGGCCGAGGATTTCAGGCGAGAAGGTTCTGGAGGTAAGGGGCGGGCTGGTAATTTTCGATCACCACTTCCGTTTTTCCGTCCCGATGCATTCGAACCTGCTTGAGCTTGATCTCAGGAGTCTTGTGCGGAGCGTAAAGAATATCGTCATGGGTGGCGTTGATTCTTTCGGCGAACTTGTCGGGGGTGAGATGCCCGCCCAAGTGATCGGAACGGCCTGTGGCCACGTGAATCGTGCCTAGAATCTTTTCGTCTTGGATGTCTCGCCCGCTGAAGGGAAGGAGTTGGGTGCCAAAGCCCAGCTCGCCCAATTCACCAACGACGGGATCACGCTTGAGTTTAGCCACGTGATGTTCAAAGGTCTGGGGGTTCCCCGAGAGGAAGGTGCCGCCGACTTGCCGACCTTTTTTCACGTCTAAAATGGCGAGGGTGCCGTCATCAAACTTCATCGGCATTTGTCCGTGGGCATCGGTCGGAACAAAGTAGACTTCACCCGCGGGCAAGTTGGCCACATCGGGGGTCTTGCCCCGGCAGAGTCCATGGGATTTTTGCGCCTCCTGCTTTCCAAGCTCGAGATGAACGGTGCAGGCTTTTCCAGCAACTTCATAATCGATCTCAACCCAATCCGATTTTGTCAGGCCAAGCCGGAGTTTCTCCGCCTGCTTACTGACCTCGTTGTAATCCACGGACAGACCCGTTTTTAGGATAATTTCGTTCAGACCGTGCAAAGTGGCGCCTCGGAAACCGTGCTTCTTGGCCGAAGCGGTCAGGGGGGCGGTAGCGGAGTAGGTCGAAACGCACAAAATGATGTCGTATTTGGGATAAATGTCTTTTTCGAAAGAGAGACGATTGCCTTTGGTATCTACCGCAAGGTCGTCCATATCCAGGTTGCTGCCGCCCGTTTTGCGGTAGGCAAACAGTTCGCCCCCGGTTAGACCGAGCGCTTGACCCGCTCCATTGTTGACCCCTTGGTAAAAGATGTCGTGGGCGTACTTTTGTACAGTCAGGGCGGGGTTTTTTAAGAAATTGAAGTCTTTCACGTCGGCGGGATCATCCAAGTCGATCAAGACACAGGTTTTTTCCCCTTTTTCTGGCTCGAACACGGTCTGAAGAAGGCGAACAAGGTCGAAGGACGGGAATGAAGTGGGGATTGATAGATTTTGATTAGACATAATTTTAAACTAGCGAACTTTTGGATGGGGGCAAATGGGAAGTGAAAAAAAGTTTCGCGGGGCTGGTGTGCAGGGGTCGATCTAGGGCAAAATACCATATGGCCCTTTCCCACCTAGACCAGTCGAACTACTACGATTTCCTACGTTTTGCCACGGTCTCGGCCGACCCCGCCCGTGCTCAGATCATGCGAGAGTGTGCGACTTGGCTGGCGAGCAAGTTTCGGGAAATGAGGATGGAGCCAGAAATTGTGGCCACCCCCGGTGCGCCGGTGGTGCTGGCGAAATGGAAAAAAGGT
>LIBO01000299.1 GCA_001438005.1 Verrucomicrobia subdivision 6 bacterium BACL9 MAG-120507-bin52
TGGTGCAAAAGTATGGTGGGACGTCGGTCGCCAATCTGGAGAGGATCCAGAAAGTGGCGGATCGGGTGGCGGAATCGCGTCGATCGGGCAACCAGTTGGTGGTGGTGGTGTCGGCGATGAGTGGGGTTACGGATGGTTTGTTACGAATGGCGAGGGGGTTGCACAGGGAACCGAGTGAGCGGGAGATGGATCTGTTGTTGGCAACGGGGGAGCAGACGACCACGGCGTTACTAGCGATTGCGTTGCAGGGGCGGGGGGTCGAGGCGGTCGCGATGACGGGAGCGCAGGCAGGAATTGTTACGGACGGGACCCACACAAAGGCGAGGATCGCCAATGTGGCGCCCCGTGCGGTGCAAAATCATCTCCAGGCGGGCCGGGTCGTGATTGTGGCGGGATTTCAAGGGCAGACGATGGAGGGACAAATCACGACACTGGGGCGAGGGGGATCGGATTTGACGGCGATCGCGTTGGCGGCGGTGTTGAAGGCGAAAAGGTGCGAGATTTATACGGATGTGGATGGGGTGTACACGGCCGACCCCAGAACCGAGCCTCGAGCAAGGAAGATCGGGGAGATTTCCTACGATGAGATGTTGGAGTTGGCCAGCACGGGGGCGAAGGTGATGCAGGCACGATCGGTTGAGTTTGCGAAAAAGTTCGGAGTGGTCTTTGAGGTGCGATCGAGTTTCAATGGCACGCGAGGAACCTTAGTGAAAGAAGAAGCCAAATCGATGGAGCAGGTGGTGGTGCGCGGAGTCAGTCTGGAGAAGAGTCAGGCCAAGGTGACCTTAGTGGGGGTAGCGGATCGGCCTGGGGTGGCGGCCAAGCTTTTTACGGGAATTGCCAAGGCGGGAATCAATTTAGATATGATCGTGCAAAATGTTTCGCTCCCGACGAGCGGCAAACATGCCCGGGCGCAAACGGATATCACCTTTACCGTTCCGCGGGAGGAGTTGGCTAAAGCGAAAAAGCTTTTGGAGTTATTCCGCCGAGCGGGTGGGGCCAAGCAGATTGTTTTTCAGGAGGGAGTTGCCAAATTGTCGGTCGTGGGAATCGGGATGCGTAGTCACAGCGGGGTAGCGGCGCAGCTCTTTCGCGCCTTGGCTCGAGCGGGAGTGAATATTCAGATGATCAGCACGAGTGAAATTAAGATTACGGTCGTGGTGGAGGAGAGTTCGGGGGCAAAAGCTGTGCGGGCGGTGCATCGGGAATTTCGTTTGGGTGGAGGCCGGTGAACCCAACTTCGATTGATCCCAGGCCGTTCTGGATTCGTTGGCGGAGCCGAGATTGGGCTTTTTTTCTGCTACAAATCTTCTTGGGATTCCGTTTCCTGTGTGCGGGTTTGGGAAAGTTTCAGGGGCCACAAGGCTTGAGTTTTCAGCACTTTTACAGTCAGGTCCGTCCGGCTTTGAGCCAGCCCTTTTTGGAGAAGACATTTTTACCTGCCTGGTCGGTCCAGTTGTATTTGGGGACATTGCCTTACGCGGAGATTTTGTTGGGGGCGGGGATTTTGGTGGCGGGAAAGAACCGTGGGCCTCTCCTTTTCGCGGGCTTCCTTTATGTCTCGTTGGCGTTTGGGCAGATGTTGATTGGGGGACATACCACGGTGGCGGATATTGGGATTCATTTAGGGTT
>LIBO01000300.1 GCA_001438005.1 Verrucomicrobia subdivision 6 bacterium BACL9 MAG-120507-bin52
AGCCAACGTCGACAATGCTTGGTACTTGTTGGCGCACGATCCCCAGCGCGGCCAAATCCGTACCTTCGCCCTTCCCCGAATCCGCAAGCCGGAGATTGTGAAAAAGACCTTTGACCGCCCCCGTGGCTTTTCTGCGAAAAAAGAATTGAAAGGTGGCTTTGGCGTTTTTTCGGGAACCGGAAAATATGCGGTCAAAATTCGCTTCGACTCCTTTGCCGCCCGGCTGGTCCGGGAGCGGGATTGGCACCCAACGCAAAAAATCCGAGAGACTAAGCGAGGAGAAATTGAACTTGAAATGACCTTAGGTGCCTTAGAGGAGATCGAGCGTTGGATCTTAAGTTGGGGGAATCATGCCACGGTTTTGGCGCCTAAACCCCTGATCGAATCGGTAAAACTGAAAGTAAAGTCTATGAGTAAGCTATATATGTAAGTTATCCCACGATATCCTGTATATTGTATAGCGGTGCGAAAAGTACACAAAATGTTGTATAGCACGTGATGATCCCTATTAGTTCGAGTTGGTGGAAAAGACTTTTTTTCGGCATAGATTTGTTCTTCTTTTCGGGCTTATCCCATTTCAACTGGTTTTTGTCTGTTGTCTGTCCACCTCTCAATCCCAAGTCCTGCCCAGTGCCGTTTCTCAACAAGCAACGATTGATGCCCAGGCTGCCCAAGAGCGAGAACGGCAAAGAAATCAAGCCTTAGGCAAAAAACCAGAGGATCTAGCCCCCGTCGAGGCGACCGCCGTGTCGGAGGACCTTGGATCTCTCCAACTCATGAAGGAAATCCCCGACCTGCCTTTTGCTCGTCTTCGAATCGACCAAAGCTTCAGTTGGCTCTCCAACGCGAACTACGCCAAGAACTCACAAAACGTGGTCGCCGCCTGGCAGGCCATCTCCTCCATCGAAGGTGCCTGGGCACCCACCATCCAGACCATGCCTGGGTACGATAAGTTTTTTCCAGAAGTGGGTGTTCGATTATCCTATTTCAACTACTTCAGCCAAGAGGAACCCTCTCTCACCAATAACCAGACTGGTGCGTTCGACCTCGGACTTGCCCAAGACTTCCTTCTCACCAACATCTTTTTTCGCGCCAACCAGCAAGTCTCCGATGAACTCACGGTCGGACTTTCGGTGGATGTGAATGGCTATTTTTTCTTAAACACTCCTGAGGAAAGAAGCTCCGTGGCGGGTGATGCCGAGACCAATTTCCTCAATGAAATCACCGCGGCTTACTCCGCCAGCTACTTTCATCCCTTTACCGACAACCAAGCCGTCTCTCTCAGCTGGCGAGCCTCTTATGTCTTTTCTAACCCCTCCTACTTTACCCGCACCGATAACAGTCTCAGTGGAACGTACATCTATAATTGCACCGAAAAAATAAGCCTCAGCCCCTTTGCCTCCTATCGCCTCGCTTACTACACCGACGCCTCGAATGCACCAGCAACGGCCGATTTTAACGACCAAGGTCAATTCACCGGAGAAGCCAACGGCTTTTACCGACGCCTGGACCAACAGTTCACCCTCGGCCTTGGCCTGAACTTTCAGCTCTCACCGGAGCTTTCCACCGGCTTGAACTTCAACTACTCCAAAAGCGACAGTACCAGCCAGATCGCGGAGA
>LIBO01000301.1 GCA_001438005.1 Verrucomicrobia subdivision 6 bacterium BACL9 MAG-120507-bin52
GATAGAAAGCCAGCCGGTAAGGGGGAGATTTTTGCGTGGTGCTGGTACGATTTTGGAAACAGTGCGTTTGTCACGGTGGTGATCACGGTGGTGGGTGGAGTTTTTTATACCAAAACCGTTTGTGGTGGGGCGAGTTGGGCGGAGTGGGCGTGGGGCACGGCCCTTTCGGCCTCGGCGGCGGTGGCGATGGGGGTGGGTCCGTTGCTGGGTCGATGGGCGGATCGGAGGGCGGCGAAGAAAAGATTGCTGGTGGGCGCCACGATGGTTTGTGTGGCGGGGACAGCGTTAATGGGTCTACCGATGTGGGGGGTGGCGATGGTGACGGGGTTGGTCGTGGTGGCGAATGCGGCGTTTCTTTTGGGAGAAAATCTGGTGGCGGCATTTTTACCGGAGCTGGCACCGATGGGTCAGAGAGGAAAAATTTCGGCGTACGGGTGGGGCTTTGGCTATGTGGGGGGATTGGTTTCATTGGGTTTGGCCCTTTGGATGTTGGAGGGTGGAGAGGGGGCGGTGCGGAATGTCTTTCCTGCGGTGGCGGGGTTTATGATGGTGGCGGCGCTGCCCACGATTCTGTTTTTGCGGGAGCGAGCGGTGGCGGGAAAGGAGCGGACGACCGAGTCGGATTGGCGGGCGGTGTGGAGGACGGTGCGGGAGTGGCCCGAATTGCGGCGGTTACTGCTGGGGTTGGGGGCGGCGTTGACGGGGCTGAGTGCGGTGGTGGGGTTTGCCTCAATTTATGCGACGCGGGAGATCGGTTTTACGTTGGAGGATACGGTGAAGTTATTTGTGGTGTTGCAGGTGGCGGCGGTGGTGGGGGCGTTGGGGACGGGGCGGTGGCAGGATCGAAGTGGGGCGAGGCCAGTGTTGCTGTGGGCGCTGGCGTTGTGGGTGGGGGTAAGTGTGGGGGCGTGGTGGAGTCGGTCGGCCGAGTCGTTTTACCTGGTGGCGGCAGGTGCGGGAGTGGGGATGGGCTGGTTACAATCGGCGGGGAGGGCAGCGGTGGCCGAGCTAACGCCGAGTGGGCGGGAGGGGGAGCTGTTTGGGATTTGGGGTTTTGCGGGGAAGTTGGCCGGGATGGTCGGGCCGTTTCTGTTTGGCGGCGGGGCGGCGTTATTCGGAATGCGTGGGGCGATTTTGCTCAATGGGGTTTGGTTTTTGCTGGGGGGAGTACTTTTGGCGCGGGTAAAGTTGGGGAATGGGAAACTTGTCGTGGAGTCAGGGGGATAGTCTGAGTAAAAAGAAGGAGTTGGGGGCGTATCGAATGTTGGGGTTGGGTCGGGAAATGAAATCGATTCGGCGGAGGTCGGCGGCGGATCGGGCGGGATTATATCGGTATATAGGGGAGGGAACGGTGGAGCGGCCGTGGCTAAAGGTGACGCGGGCGGAGTATTTAGAGACGAGGGCAACTGTGCAGTTGGAGTGTTTGGGGAGAAGGAGGGCGAATGATGTGGATCAATTAAAGATTGAGAAAAAAACTTACGATGTTTTGGCCTCGAGAGAGGCGACGGCGGCGGGATTGCGCGAGGCGTTTCGGCAGGCGCATGGGAGGGGGATGACTCCGAGGGAATTGGAGTTGTATGGGAAAGCGGCGGGGGAGGCAGGCTTAACTTTTAAGCCA
>LIBO01000302.1 GCA_001438005.1 Verrucomicrobia subdivision 6 bacterium BACL9 MAG-120507-bin52
AATAGAGAGCCAGCCGGTAAGGGGGAGATTTTTGCGTGGTGCTGGTACGATTTTGGAAACAGTGCGTTTGTCACGGTGGTGATCACGGTGGTGGGGGGAGTTTTTTATACCAAAACCGTTTGTGGTGGGGCGAGTTGGGCGGAGTGGGCGTGGGGCACGGCCCTTTCGGCCTCGGCGGCGGTGGCGATGGGGGTGGGTCCGTTGCTGGGTCGATGGGCGGATCGGAGGGCGGCGAAGAAAAGATTGCTGGTGGGCGCCACGATGGTTTGTGTGGCGGGGACAGCGTTAATGGGTCTACCGATGTGGGGGGTGGCGATGGTGACGGGGTTGGTCGTGGTGGCGAATGCGGCGTTTCTTTTGGGAGAAAATCTGGTGGCGGCATTTTTACCGGAGCTGGCACCGATGGGTCAGAGAGGAAAAATTTCGGCGTACGGGTGGGGCTTTGGCTATGTGGGGGGATTGGTTTCATTGGGTTTGGCCCTTTGGATGTTGGGGGGTGGGGAGGGGGCGGTGCGGAATGTCTTTCCAGCGGTGGCGGGGTTTATGATGGTGGCGGCGCTGCCCACGATTCTGTTTTTGCGGGAGCGAGCGGTGGCGGGAAAGGAGCGGACGACCGAGTCGGATTGGCGGGCGGTGTGGAGGACGGTGCGGGAGTGGCCCGAATTGCGGCGGTTACTGCTGGGGTTGGGGGCGGCGTTGACGGGGCTGAGTGCGGTGGTGGGGTTTGCCTCAATTTATGCGACGCGGGAGATCGGTTTTACGTTGGAGGATACGGTGAAGTTATTTGTGGTGTTGCAGGTGGCGGCGGTGGTGGGGGCGTTGGGGACGGGGCGGTGGCAAGACAGGAGTGGGGCGAGGCCAGTGTTGCTGTGGGCGCTGGCGTTGTGGGTGGGGGTGAGTGTGGGGGCGTGGTGGAGTCGGTCGGCCGAGTCGTTTTACCTGGTGGCGGCAGGTGCGGGGGTGGGGATGGGCTGGTTACAATCGGCGGGGAGGGCAGCGGTGGCGGAGCTAACGCCGAGCGGGCGGGAGGGGGAGCTGTTTGGGATTTGGGGTTTTGCGGGGAAGTTGGCCGGGATGGTCGGGCCGTTTCTGTTTGGCGGCGGGGCGGCGTTATTCGGAATGCGTGGGGCGATTTTGCTCAATGGGGTTTGGTTTTTGCTGGGGGGAGTACTTTTGGCGCGGGTAAAGTTGGGGAATGGGAAACTTGTCGTGGAGTCAGGGGGATAGTCTGAGTAAAAAGAAGGAGTTGGGGGCGTATCGAATGTTGGGGTTGGGTCGGGAAATGAAATCGATTCGGCGGAGGTCGGCGGCGGATCGGGCGGGATTATATCGGTATATAGGGGAGGGAACGGTGGAGCGGCCGTGGCTAAAGGTGACGCGGGCGGAGTATTTAGAGACGAGGGCAACTGTGCAGTTGGAGTGTTTGGGGAGAAGGAGGGCGAATGATGTGGATCAATTAAAGATTGAGAAAAAAACTTACGATGTTTTGGCCTCGAGAGAGGCGACGGCGGCGGGATTGCGCGAGGCGTTTCGGCAGGCGCATGGGAGGGGGATGACTCCGAGGGAATTGGAGTTGTATGGGAAAGCGGCGGGGGAGGCAGGCTTAACTTTTAAGCCT
>LIBO01000303.1 GCA_001438005.1 Verrucomicrobia subdivision 6 bacterium BACL9 MAG-120507-bin52
GGATCAGGAAAAAAGAAGCAGGAGGAGTCGGGGGATGCTTACACCACGGAGGCCAACGCGCGCTTGGAGCAGGTGCGCCAATCGGATAGCCCGGCTCTTCTTCAGCAGAGATTACAGCCCAAGGATCAGCGTCCGGCCGCTTCCTCAAACGCCAAACCGTGGTAACTGCCATGAAAAATATTTATTTCATTGCGATCCTTGGATGGATCTCCGCCGCGGGTGCTCACGGTCAAAGTGTGGCTTGGAGCAATCCAGGGCAGATTCCACCCCAAGCGGCGGTTCAACTTGATTTGGTTTTCACCGATTGTGCACCCAAGGGGGAGGTGAATTTGCCCAAGGTCGCGGGCCTGCAATTTTCGGGAACGGCGGGGCGCGCGACCAGTTTTTCGATGATCAATTTTCGGGCCAGCTCCTCCACCACCCTCAGCTATACCGTGCAGGCGGAGCGAAATGGGCGAGCCCAGATTCCATCTTTCGAGGTTATGACCGACAAGGGGCGCATGAGCGTGCCCAGCCTAGCGCTGGACGTGACCGCGGCGGCGGCGAATCAACCGCGGCAGGCGAATCCGTTCTCTCCAAACTTTCCCTTCCCCCCCAACCCTTTTCAAAATCAGACGCCGAACCCGGGCAGCCAAGTTGTTCCGCCGGATGCGGTGAAGGCGATGGCGGAGGCGGAGCCTCGGCGCCCTTATGTGGGGCAGGTATTCGATGTGAACTACCGAGTGGTAATGACGGGAAATCGAAGTGGGCGGGTGAAGACGACGCCGTTGTGGGACGTACAAAACTTTACCGCCGAGGCGTGGGATCGAGGCCAGCAGATCGGGCCGGGGGGGAACCAGGGGCTCCAATTTCACACCCGCGCCATGGTGCCGAAGGCGGGCTTATTTGAGTTACCCTCGATTCGGCAGAAGTTGGATATCGATACGGCGGTTGGAGGCCGATCATTCTTTTTCACTGCGCCTGGCTCGGTTGAGGTGGAAGCGGTGGCGGCTCCAGTGTCGCTGAATGTGGAGGCTTTGCCGCCCAACCCGCCGGCGGGCTTTCAAGGTGCGGTAGGGCAATTTGCGCTGGAATCGAAACTCGTACCGGAGCAGGTGGGCGAGGGAGAGCCGGTCACCTGGACTCTGACCTTAAGGGGTACGGGAAATTGGCCGATGGGGGTGGAGTTGCCTGGAAGAGTTGTGCCCAAGGAGATTCGCACGATTCAGCCCAAGCTTCGACGGGAGTTCAATGGCACGGAAATCTTTACCGGGGCGATTGTGGAGGATCTGGTCATGATTCCAACTCAGAGCGGCGAGTTTCAATTGCCCCCAGTAAAGTTCGTTTTCTTCGATCCAAAAAAGAAGGCGTACGAGACGATCGAGGCGAAGCCCCCCAAGGTTTTGGTCTCTCGACAGACCAGCGGGTTGGCCCTTCCTCCAGCCCCAGCAAGCGGTTCCGCGGGAGTGCCCACCGGCGATAGAAAAGCGGGGAAGGTACCAGCCCCCGCTTCCACCAAGCCACTGGTGTATGGGGCTCCCGGCCTACCGCGCGAACCACTGGAGGGAACGGGGGTCGGCTTTGGCCCACTACCCACGTGGATTGTCCTAGTCGCATTACTTTTGCCTTGGGGGAT
>LIBO01000304.1 GCA_001438005.1 Verrucomicrobia subdivision 6 bacterium BACL9 MAG-120507-bin52
TTTATCCAAAGGCAAAAGGAGCAGTTCCAGAGGCTCGGGGTGTTTGGGGATTGGGATCAGCCCTACCTGACGATGAGTCCCGCCTACGAGGCGGCGGAACTTCGGGCACTTGCTCAACTGGTAGAAAAGGGAATGGTGTATGAGGGGTTGCGACCTGTTCACTGGAGCACGGGTTGCCGAACAGCTTTGGCCGAGGCAGAGGTGGAGTATGCCGAGCGGGAGGATGAGTCGGTCTATGTGAGATTGGAGCTCAAGGACGCGAAGGAGGAGGATCTGCTGATTTGGACGACGACTCCCTGGACACTCCCAGCCAATCTGGCGGTGGCGGTGCATCCTGGCATGGTTTACGTGCTGGCTGAATCGGGCGATGGGCGAAAGGTGTGGCTGGCCAAGAGCAGGATTGAGGCGGTGGGCAAGGCGGCGGGTAGGGAAATCAAAATTCTCAAGGAGGGCAAAGGAGCCGATTTGGAGAGCAGAGTTTACCGTCATCCGTTGGTCGAAAAGGAGGGGATGGTGAGATGTGCGGAATTTGTCACGGCCGATTCGGGAACGGGATTGGTGCATATCGCCCCCGGGCATGGTCATGAGGATTATGTCTTGGGACGGAAATGCGGGTTGGAACCATTTTCTCCGGTGAATGAAGCGGGGAAGCTGACGGAGGAGTGTGGTGTACCGGAGTTGGTCGGGAAGAATGTGTTTGCAGCGAATCCCGAGGTGGCGGAGCTATTGGAGAAGAGGGGACGGCTTTGGGCACGAGAGAAAATTCGGCACAGCTATCCGCACTGTCCTCGTTCAAAAACGCCCATTGTGTTCCGATCGGTCCGCCAATGGTTCATCCGGATGGATCAGTTGCGGGACAAGGCACTGGAGGCGGTGGGGCAGGTGAAGTGGGTCCCTGCTTGGGGGGAGAGCAGAATCCGAGGGGCGTTGGGGACGCGACCCGACTGGTGTATTTCTCGGCAGCGGTCGTGGGGATTGCCGATTCCTGCTTTTTATCAGCCAGACGGAAGTTCGGTTTTAGATTCGAAGGTGATCCAAAAAGTGGCGGATCGGGCGGAGAAAGAGGGGACGGGGTTCTGGTTTGGCGGGGCGGACGACGAGGTGGCGAAAACATGCGGCGTACCGGCTGATTGGAAAAGAGGAAGAGAGACTTTGGATGTTTGGTTGGACTCGGGGTCGAGCTGGGCAGCCGTAGCCAAGGATGGGCGGGTGAAGTTTCCGGCGGACTTATATTTGGAAGGGAGCGATCAGCATCGGGGTTGGTTCCAGTCGAGTCTTCTGCTGTCGGTTGCCTTAACGGGAAAAGCCCCTTTCCAGGCGGTTTTAACGAATGGATTTGTGGTGGATGTGGACGGAAAGAAGATGTCGAAATCCAGAGGCAAGCCCCCCGCCTTGATGGAGTTGGTGGAGAAGTACGGGGCGGATGTGGTGAGGTTATGGGTGGCCAGTGAGGATGCGAAAGAGGATGTGCCGTTTTCGACCGAGATCTTTGGCAGGGTGGGGGACAGTTATCGGTTGATCCGGAATTCGCTGAGAATTCTGCTGGGGAATTTGTCGGGATTCGATCCGAGAAGGGATGCGGTGAAGGAGCGGGAGGCGTTGGATCGGTAT
>LIBO01000305.1 GCA_001438005.1 Verrucomicrobia subdivision 6 bacterium BACL9 MAG-120507-bin52
TTGAATGATGGAACACCTTTGGGCTCCGTGGCGCAACCGCTATGTCACCGGCGAAGAAAAACCTAGTGAAGATCTTTTCCAACGCTTAGCCAACTCCACCGATGACACCGCCGACCTCATCCTCGCCCGAACGAAAGCCTCTTTCGCCGTTCTTAACCGATACCCCTATAACCTCGGCCACGTCCTCGTCTGCCCCTACCGCGAAGTAGACGATCTCGCCTCACTCTCCGCCCAGGAGTCGGCCGACCTCTGGACCCTCGTCAACCGGATGACCGATGCTCTCCGCCGAGTCATGAAGCCAGAAGGCTTCAACATCGGCATCAACCTCGGTACCGCCGCCGGCGCCGGCGTTCCCAAACATCTTCACGTCCACATCGTCCCCCGCTGGCCCAACGACGCCAACTTCCTCACTACCACCGGCACTACCCGCATCCATCCTGGCGACCTCCCCACCGTTTACACCAAGCTTGTAGAAGCTTTGGCAGCTTAAGGCCTATCCTTTAGGCAAGACGTCCTTCATGCGAAGAACTAATTAAGAGATTAATTTTTAATTATCGAATTTTTTCGATAGCTTAACATTTTTTAAATACACTTATGTTGTTCTCATACATGTGGTTAGAATAATATTATAAAATTTAAAATAGCCCCGATGGCCCTTGAAAATTTTTTTTAATATGTTAAGGTATTTTTGGTGGAAATCTTATCTAATAGATTGAATCATAGGCTCGTGCCGAGCCTACTACAGTACTTTGCCTTGTTTACAGTTTTCACCATTTTCACCCATCAAGAGGCTGCTTCGCAAACAAGCACATGGCGTGGAAATCATACGCATAACGGCAATTGGAGCTCCGCCAAAAACTGGACTCTCCAAAACCAAATCAATACCGGTATTACAAACCATGTAACAAACGGCGATAGCCTTTTATTTCAAGGAACAACAAAACTAAACAATATCAATGATCTTTTTAACTACAGTTTTGCGAACATTACTTTCAATGCTAACGCAGGCAGTTTCACGCTCAACGGGAATGCAATTACTCTGACAGGGTCGGTAAACAACAATTCCTCTGTTACCCAGACATTTAATCTCGCCGCTTTGAGTTTTGCTGAAACACGAACAGTCAACGCCGCCGCGGGCGATATTCATCTAAATTCCGTTATTCAAGGAAATGGGGGCCTTTCTAAAACAGGCGCAAAGGACCTTTTTCTATCGAAAAACAATACTTACCTTGGAGCAACCACCGTTTCTTCGGGAACATTGGTTGTGAACGCGGGGGCCTCCATCACCCCTTCCACTACAACGGTCGAATCAGAAGGCGGTCTGAAGGTGAACGGAGCGGCAGGGACGGTGATCGTGAATGGAAGGCTCTCGGGTATCGGCTCGGTCGGGGCACTCAGTCTCCGCAGTGGGGGGACCTTGGCCGTGGGCAACTCGCCAGGACTTCTCAGTGCTTCCTCTGCCACATGGAGCCCCAATTCTAACTTTGAATTCGAAATCACAAATGCCAGCGGAACAGCAGGAACATCCTGGGATCTACTCTCAGTCGCAGGCTCCTTGGATCTGACCACGATTAGTTCCACCAACAAGATGAATCTTAAAATCCTTAGCCC
>LIBO01000306.1 GCA_001438005.1 Verrucomicrobia subdivision 6 bacterium BACL9 MAG-120507-bin52
TTGAATGATGGAACACCTTTGGGCTCCGTGGCGCAACCGCTATGTCACCGGCGAAGAAAAACCTAGTGAAGATCTTTTCCAACGCTTAGCCAACTCCACCGATGACACCGCCGACCTCATCCTCGCCCGAACGAAAGCCTCTTTCGCCGTTCTTAACCGATACCCCTATAACCTCGGCCACGTCCTCGTCTGCCCCTACCGTGAGGTGGACGATCTGGCTTCTCTTTCCACCCAGGAATCGGCCGACCTCTGGACCCTCGTCAACCGGATGACCGATGCTCTCCGCCGAGTCATGAAGCCAGAAGGCTTCAACATCGGCATCAACCTCGGTACCGCCGCCGGCGCCGGCGTTCCCAAACATCTTCACGTCCACATCGTCCCCCGCTGGCCCAACGACGCCAACTTCCTCACTACCACCGGCACTACCCGCATCCATCCTGGCGACCTCCCCACCGTTTACACCAAGCTTGTAGAAGCTTTGGCAGCTTAAGGCCTATCCTTTAGGCAAGACGTCCTTCATGCGAAGAACTAATTAAGAGATTAATTTTTAATTATCGAATTTTTTCGATAAATTAACATTTTTTAAATACACTTATGTTGTTCTCATACATGTGGTTAGAATAATATTATAAAATTTAAAATAGCCCCGATGGCCCTTGAAAATTTTTTTTAATATGTTAAGGTATTTTTGGTGGAAATCTTATCTAATAGATTGAATCATAGGCTCGTGCCGAGCCTACGACAGTACTTTGCCTTGTTTACAGTTTTCACCATTTTCACCCATCAAGAGGCTGCTTCGCAAACAAGCACATGGCGTGGAAATCATACGCATAACGGCAATTGGAGCTCCGCCAAAAACTGGACTCTCCAAAACCAAATCAATACCGGTATTACAAACCATGTAACAAACGGCGATAGCCTTTTATTTCAAGGAACAACAAAAACAAACAATATCAATGATCTTATTAACTACAGTTTTGCGAACATTACTTTCAATGCTAACGCAGGCAGTTTCACGCTCAACGGGAATGCAATTACTCTGACAGGGTCGGTAAACAACAATTCCTCTGTTACCCAGACATTTAATCTCGCCGCTTTGAGTTTTGCTGAAACACGAACAGTCAACGCCGCCGCGGGCGATATTCATCTAAATTCCGTTATTCAAGGAAATGGGGGCCTTTCTAAAACAGGCGCAAAGGACCTTTTTCTATCGAAAAACAATACTTACCTTGGAGCAACCACCGTTTCTTCGGGAACATTGGTTGTGAACGCGGGGGCCTCCATCACCCCTTCCACTACAACGGTCGAATCAGAAGGCGGTCTGAAGGTGAACGGAGCGGCAGGGACGGTGATCGTGAATGGAAGGCTCTCGGGTATCGGCTCGGTCGGGGCGCTCAGTCTCCGCAGTGGGGGGACCTTGGCCGTGGGCAACTCGCCAGGACTTCTCAGTGCTTCCTCTGCCACATGGAGCCCCAATTCTAACTTTGAATTCGAAATCACAAATGCCAGCGGAACAGCAGGAACATCCTGGGATCTACTCTCAGTCGCAGGCTCCTTGGATCTGACCACGATTAGTTCCACCAACAAGATGAATCTTAAAATCCTTAGCAC
>LIBO01000307.1 GCA_001438005.1 Verrucomicrobia subdivision 6 bacterium BACL9 MAG-120507-bin52
GCCTGTAAGGTGCCGAGCTTGGATTCACCGCCCAAGGCACGGGCCGGGATGGTGGTGATCATCTGCCAAGCCTCGAGGGGAGAAATATGGGAGTATATTTTACGGAACAGGCGAACCTCCTGGCGAAGATCGAGTGGCAGATTGGGGGAGCTGGCGGGGCTGTCGGTTCCGAGACAAACGGGAATTCCGTTATCCTGGAGAAGTTGGAGGGGAAACGATTTTCGGCCAAACCATTCGTGGGATGTGGGGCAATGGACAAGGGTGACCCTGCGTTCCTTGAGGTAGGGCAGATCGGAGGGTTGCAGCTCGTTCCCGTGGGCAAGAATCGCACCTTCGGGGAGAGTTTGGTTTTTTTGGCACCATGCAACCGGCGATTGGCTATTTCCGAAATCAGTGCGTGGAGGTTCTTTGGGGAGGATGTCGCAAAATGAGGTTTCGTTGCCCGCCAGCAAGGAGGTTTCCTCGGGGGATTCGGCTAGGTGGGTGGTGAAGGGAATTTTGTGGATGGCGCAGGAAGCGAGGACTTCTTGATAAAGTTTGGGGGAGGCGGTGTATGGGGCGTGGGGAGAAAGGGCAAGGTGCCATGGATTGGCTGGATTCCGAGATAGCCAAGCCATGGCTCGTTCCACGGTCGCAGAAACCTCGGGCTGACTTTGTATGTCCATGAATTCCAGCGCCCACCAGACTCGGGCGGCGGTTGAGCTTAAGCCCGCCATGGCGTGAAGATCGGAAGTAATCGAAACAATGGAGGTGGTGCCTGTGCGAAGCGCATCTTGAGCGGACCGTTGAATCGATTCGCGTCGGGTTTCGGAATTCAGACCTGGCAGTCGGGCGAGGACCTGTTTTAGCCAAAAAGGAAAATCTTTCCCGGGCATCAGTTCACGAAACAGTGAGGCAAGTTCCAGATGGGCGTGGAGGTTGATCCACCCTGGAGCGAGGGTGAGATCGGGAAGATGGAGAACTTCCTCCCCGACTTGGGAATTCAGGGAAGTGCCGATCTGAGTGATGATTTCACGATCCATCCGCAGGTGACCTGGGCGATGAATTTGCCCGGAGGATTCGATCAGTGCACCGGCGCAAATCAGCATGTTGCGTTACGAGCGGGCGGGATATAGCCGTTGAAGCGTTTCAAGTTCCGGGGCAAGAGTGCGGCGGGTATCGGGCGACATGCGATCGATAAAAAGAATGCCCATGAGATGATCCACCTCATGCTGGAGGGCCCGAGCGAGAAGGCCGCCGGCGGCCAGGGTCAGGCGATTTCCCTTCAGGTCTTGATAGTCCATTTGGATTCGGAGGCTGCGGCGGACGGGGCCGTGTAAGTTGGGAAAGCTCAGGCAACCTTCGTCCTCCTCGTCCCTGCGGCGAGTCAAAGTGACTACGGGATTACAAAAAAAGAGGGGCATATGAACGCGCCAGTCGACCGGTTTTCCACCCAGCTCCATGGTGGAGGGACGCTTTTCGATCTTACGCAAATCCACCACCGCAATTTGCAGGGAGATTCCGATTTGGGGTGCGGCCAGGCCAATGCCCTCCGCCTCCCGCATGGTATTTTCGAGCACGCGGGAGAGTTCGTTAAGCTTTGGGTCGGGTGGAAGGACGGGGGTGGCC
>LIBO01000308.1 GCA_001438005.1 Verrucomicrobia subdivision 6 bacterium BACL9 MAG-120507-bin52
TCTATTTTTGCCATCGGCGATAACGCTCGCGTGCCATGGAAAGAAAAACAGCTGGTCCCAGGGGTTTCCCCAGCGGCGATGCAGATGGGCGCCCACGTCGCCCGCGAAATTGTCGCCCGCCTGGAAAACCGCCCCGCCGAAAAGCCTTTCCGCTACTGGGACAAGGGAACGATGGCCACCATCGGACGGACCCACGCCGTCGCCGAAATTGCCCGGGTGAAACTACAGGGGTTTGTGGCCTGGTTAGCTTGGCTGGGGGTACATCTGATTTTTCTGGTCGGCTTCCGCAACAAGCTCAGCGTGCTGCTCAATTGGGGCTTTTCCTACCTCGCGTACCGGCCGGGCGCCCGAATCATCCCCAACCAGAACACCCCTCACCAAGCCCACGCCTAAGCCGAGCTCAAGGCTTCAGCCAGACCAACCCTCCCTCCTTAGTTCCGCAACTTACTCTGCGGGCCGGGGATAAATTGCCCCCCATCGTTTGAAGGAGGCTCCGCTTTGTAGGCCATCGCCTGTTGAACAGCCAGAGCCACGCCCTCACACCACTCCAACGATTTACTGCTGAGATACTCGGTCTCCCAAAATCCGCCGGTACTGAGGGTCACGCAAAAGGGCTCATCCTTCTTGCGGCTCCCGAACAAAAGCCCTACCCCCACGAAAAGTCCAAAAACCAGGCCCGGCCAAAATCCGGCCACTCCCAGAAGAAGTCCCAACCCCAGCGACAACCAGCCCACACTTTTCGAAATCGATCCCCCCAACTCATTCGACCGATTTTTGCCAAAGGTCACCGAAGTGATTTCCCGCACCGCAAAAGCTTTATTCCAGGGAGCCCCGATCGTGACGAGCGACTCCGTCACCTTCACCTGCCCATCATCGAAGAAGATCTTCTCCCCACCCTCTCCTCCGCCACCCGCATCATCCGTTTCGGGAACCCGACCCCCGCCCAACCCTCCACCGGATCGGCTGAACCGTTTTGTCACTTTCATGACTCCACCCTATCCCACCCCCTAGGACATTGACAGGGGTAGCGTTTCAATATTTAAGTCCAACAAAAGCTGGGGCTCGCTCTCTTTGGCCGGAGTGGGGCGTTTTTTAGAGATCGGTCGACTCCGCGGGCCCGCTCTTGAGCCGTGCCGCAAGTAAACTCCCCTCGCCTCCGCTCGAGCCACGGCTAGTTTTCGCCGACTGAAGATCTCGTCTTTGGCCAACTTGCTGGCGCTCTTGTGATCGACAATGGGCAGCGGGTAATCGGGGCACTGGGTCAGGCGTAATTCCTGCATCTGCCACGGCTCATGCACCATGGCCCCAGCCACGCCCGCTAGCTCCGGCACCCACGCCCGAATAAAGTCGCCGCTCGGGTCTTGATCGTGACTTTGCTTGATCGGCGAGTAAACGCGAATGGTGTTGATCCCCGTTTCCCCGGCCTGCATCTGGCACTGCGACCAGTGGATCCCAGGTTCGAAATCGACAAATTTACGGGCCAGAACCAGCCCCGCCTCCTGCCAAGACAACCACAGGTCGTAGGTCGCGAAAGACATCAACATCGCCCGCATCCGAAAGTTGATCCAACCGTGGGCATTCAGGTACCGCATGGCCGCATCC
>LIBO01000309.1 GCA_001438005.1 Verrucomicrobia subdivision 6 bacterium BACL9 MAG-120507-bin52
GATATTTTCGCCATCGGCGATAACGCTCGCGTGCCATGGAAAGAAAAACAGCTGGTCCCAGGGGTTTCCCCAGCGGCGATGCAGATGGGTACCCACGTCGCCCGCGAAATTGTCGCCCACCTGGAAAACCGACCCGCCGGAAAGCCTTTCCGCTACTGGGACAAGGGAACGATGGCCACCATCGGACGGACCCACGCCGTCGCCGAAATTGCCCGGGTGAAACTACAGGGGTTTGTGGCCTGGTTAGCTTGGCTGGGGGTACATCTGATTTTTCTGGTCGGCTTCCGCAACAAGCTCAGCGTGCTGCTCAATTGGGGCTTTTCCTACCTCGCGTACCGGCCGGGCGCCCGAATCATCCCCAACCAGAACACCCCTCACCAAGCCCACGCCTAAGCCGAGCCCAAGGCTCCAGCCAGAGCAACCCTCCCTCCTTAGTTCCGCAACTTACTCTGCGGGCCGGGGATAAATTGCCCCCCATCGTTTGAAGGAGGCTCCGCTTTGTAGGCCATCGCCTGTTGAACAGCCAGAGCCACGCCCTCACACCACTCCAACGATTTACTGCTGAGATACTCGGTCTCCCAAAATCCGCCGGTACTGAGAGTCACGCAAAAGGGCTCATCCTTCTTGCGGCTCCCGAACAAAAGCCCTACCCCCACGAAAAGTCCAAAGACCAGGCCCGGCCAAAATCCGGCCACTCCCAGAAGAAGTCCCAACCCCAGCGACAACCAGCCCACACTTTTCGAAATCGATCCCCCCAACTCATTCGACCGATTTTTGCCAAAGGTCACCGAAGTGATTTCCCGCACCGCAAAAGCTTTATTCCAGGGAGCCCCGATCGTGACGAGCGACTCCGTCACCTTCACCTGCCCATCATCGAAGAAGATCTTCTCCCCACCCCCTCCTCCGCCACCCGCATCATCCGTTTCGGGAACCCGACCCCCGCCCAACCCTCCACCGGATCGGCTGAACCGTTTTGTCACTTTCATGACTCCACCCTATCCCACCCCCTAGGACATTGACAGGGGTAGCGTTTCAATATTTAAGTCCAACAAAAGCTGGGGCTCGCTCTCTTTGGCCGGAGTGGGGCGTTTTTTAGAGATCGGTCGACTCCGCGGGCCCGCTCTTGAGCCGTGCCGCAAGTAAACTCCCCTCGCCTCCGCTCGAGCCACGGCTAGTTTTCGCCGACTGAAGATCTCGTCTTTGGCCAACTTGCTGGCGCTCTTGTGATCGACAATGGGCAGCGGGTAATCGGGGCACTGGGTCAGGCGTAATTCCTGCATCTGCCACGGCTCATGCACCATGGCCCCAGCCACGCCCGCTAGCTCCGGCACCCACGCCCGAATAAAGTCGCCGCTCGGGTCTTGATCGTGACTTTGCTTGATCGGCGAGTAAACGCGGATGGTGTTGATCCCCGTTTCCCCGGCCTGCATCTGGCACTGCGACCAGTGGATCCCAGGTTCGAAATCGACAAATTTACGGGCCAGAACCAGCCCCGCCTCCTGCCAAGACAACCACAGATCGTAGGTCGCGAAAGACATCAACATCGCCCGCATCCGAAAGTTGATCCAACCGTGGGCATTCAGGTACCGCATGGCTGCATCG
>LIBO01000310.1 GCA_001438005.1 Verrucomicrobia subdivision 6 bacterium BACL9 MAG-120507-bin52
CGGTAGCCGTTAGGGCATTAATATAAAGATCGATTGACCCCAAAATGAATGTAGCGATTTGCATTCCCGGCAACGCACCCACTGCAACCTGCGACATTTGTGCCATCGTCGCAGCAGCGGGTGAAATGGGCGTAACTCCACTTTGATCTTGTTGCGTCGGAACGCCATCTGTAGTCGTGCCATACACAGTTGTCGTTCCTGATATAAAAGGTTTACCACCAGATACGGACGCTGCCCCAGTCCTACTACCACCGATATATTTCTGTAAAATATTGACGGCAAACTCATCATCATTACTCACCTGCAACTGTCCAATCACTGTCGCTAAATATACCTGCATCGGTTTTTTATCCAACTTGGTTAGCAGTGCCTTCACCTTGTCTTTGGCCTCAGGTTGCCCAATGACCAAAATCGAATTCGCCCGATTGTCTGCAATCAACTTCGTCTTTCCCACAATCAGCGACTCCGCCGCCTGCTCTTCCCCAGGCTCTGACAAAACATCCGCTTTTTTCCCACCCGAACCAGATGATCCAGCCGCTCCTCCCGTGACCGCACCCCCCGCCCCAATCCCTCCGGTCACCCGCCCCGTGGATTGACTTCCCCCCGCCCCACCCTCACCACCCTCATCCCCCTCCTCCTGCAGCATATCCCCCAAAATCTGCAGCATATCGGTCGCCGCCACATAGTTCAGGGAATGCTCGTACGGATCCGTCAGCTCCACCGCTATATCGAACTCCTCGATCAGCGCCTTGATTGCCGCAAAGTCAAAGGGACTGGCGATGACCAAAATCCGATTCGTCCTCGTATCCGCAATCAGCTGAATATCCCCGGCAAACCCGCTTTTGCCTCCGCCAATGGTGACCCCGCTCGATCCAGTTGCCCCCGTCAAACCTGGAATATTCGGCTGGGCCGGTTGCCCAGTCGCTGCCTTCGCACCCCCACCCCCTGAACCCTCCTCCCGCTTTTCCAGAATTGTTGTAATCAGCTCGACCACGCGATCCGCATTCGCTTGCTCGAGAGCGATAAACTCCGATTTTTTCTCGGGGGCAGGTGTATCAATCAGATTTCGGACATCGATGAGCCTTCGGATCAAAGTCGAGTTCTCCGTAATCAACACCTGATTGGCCACCGGAACAGGGACGAGGCTGCCGTAAGGATGAAGAGTAATAAACTGCTCAAAGATAGGCACCGCGTCCGCCGCCGAAAGGTGGGTCAAAGGCATAACGTAGGACGCCACCACCTCCCCCTCCGGCAACTCACTCTCATTCGTAAAAAGAAACACTCCCTCACTCCTCGGATTCTTTCCCCCCGCCGTATTGATCACCTTCACCGAATTCTTATCCACCGCGATAAAAGCATAACCGTTCAAGAGAAGGGTGGATTCGATCAACCGAATCGCCTCGGCCTTCGATACCGGCTGATTCAAGGTCAAACTCAGATTTGCCCCACCCGCCAACAGACTGGCGTCTTTAATCAGAGTCACC
Source organism: Verrucomicrobia subdivision 6 bacterium BACL9 MAG-120507-bin52 (assembly GCA_001438005.1). Lineage (GTDB taxonomy): Bacteria > Verrucomicrobiota > Verrucomicrobiia > Methylacidiphilales > Verrucolacustridaceae > Verrucolacustris. The sequence goes on from LIBO01000310.1 coordinate 1,485, forward strand.
CCCTTCAGCCTTTCATAAACCATTAAAAAATCGGAGACTGGGTTGTTGGGAAACTGAATCGTGTCGGGAGTAACCATCTCCTCCGCCTGGCTGCCCGCCACCTTTGGCGATTGCGAT
>LIBO01000311.1 GCA_001438005.1 Verrucomicrobia subdivision 6 bacterium BACL9 MAG-120507-bin52
TAGTAGCCGTTAGGGCATTAATATAAAGATCGATTGACCCCAAAATGAATGTAGCGATTTGCATTCCCGGCAACGCACCCACTGCAACCTGCGACATTTGTGCCATCGTCGCAGCAGCGGGTGAAATGGGCGTAACTCCACTTTGATCTTGTTGCGTCGGAACGCCATCTGTAGTCGTGCCATACACAGTTGTCGTTCCTGATATAAAAGGTTTACCACCAGATACGGACGCTGCCCCAGTCCTACTACCACCGATATATTTCTGTAAAATATTGACGGCAAACTCATCATCATTACTCACCTGCAACTGTCCAATCACGGTCGCTAAATATACCTGCATCGGTTTTTTATCCAACTTGGTTAGCAGTGCCTTCACCTTGTCTTTGGCCTCAGGTTGCCCAATGACCAAAATCGAATTCGCCCGATTGTCTGCAATCAACTTCGTCTTTCCCACAATCAGCGACTCCGCCGCCTGCTCTTCCCCAGGCTCTGACAAAACATCCGCTTTTTTCCCACCCGAACCAGATGATCCAGCCGCTCCTCCCGTGACCGCACCCCCCGCCCCAATCCCTCCGGTCACCCGCCCCGTGGATTGACTTCCCCCCGCCCCACCCTCACCCCCCTCATCCCCCTCCTCCTGCAACATATCCCCCAAAATCTGCAGCATATCGGTCGCCGCCACATAGTTCAGCGAATGCTCGTACGGATCCGTCAGCTCCACCGCTATATCGAACTCCTCGATCAGCGCCTTGATTGCCGCAAAGTCAAAGGGACTGGCGATGACCAAAATCCGATTCGTCCTCGTATCCGCAATCAGCTGAATATCCCCGGCAAACCCGCTTTTGCCTCCGCCAATGGTGACCCCGCTCGATCCAGTTGCCCCCGTCAAACCTGGAATATTCGGCTGGGCCGGTTGCCCAGTCGCTGCCTTCGCACCCCCACCCCCTGAACCCTCCTCCCGCTTTTCCAGAATTGTTGTAATCAGCTCGACCACGCGATCCGCATTCGCTTGCTCGAGAGCGATAAACTCCGATTTTTTCTCGGGGGCAGGTGTATCAATTAAATTTCGCACATCGATGAGTCTTCGAATTAAAGTCGAGTTCTCTGTAATCAGAACCTGATTGGCTACTGGAACAGGGACGAGGCTGCCGTAAGGGTGAAGTGTGATAAACTGCTCAAAGATAGGCACCGCGTCCGCCGCCGAGAGGTGGGTCAAAGGCATAACGTAGGACGCCACCACCTCCCCCTCCGGCAACTCACTCTCATTCGTAAAAAGAAACACTCCCTCACTCCTCGGATTCTTTCCCCCCGCCGTATTGATCACCTTCACCGAATTCTTATCCACCGCGATAAAAGCATAACCGTTCAAGAGAAGGGTGGATTCGATCAACCGAATCGCCTCGGCCTTCGATACCGGCTGATTCAAGGTCAAACTCAGATTTGCCCCACCCGCCAACAGACTGGCGTCTTTAATCAGAGTCACCCCCTTCAGCCTTTCATAAACCATTAAAAAATCGGAAACTGGGTTGTTCGGAAACTGAATCGTGTCGGGAGTAACCATCTCCTCCGCCTGGCTGCCCGCCACCTTTGGCGATTGCGAT
>LIBO01000312.1 GCA_001438005.1 Verrucomicrobia subdivision 6 bacterium BACL9 MAG-120507-bin52
CTCGCCCGCTACCGCAAAAAGAAACTCACATGAATTCACACCCCTACCAGCAACTCTCGAACAAAACTTCCCAATCGCCTTGGGTCAATTCTTGGGTCAAGCGATGCTTTGGCCAACAAGACCTATGTCGATCGCAGGAAAAATCAGCCTCGGGGGATCGGTCGGGCTCTCCCTCGCCACCGCCGCCTTAGCCTTTATGGTCATGGGCACAAAAGATCGTTTCTCCCAGCAGCTCGTCGCCGTGGAATCCGCCCTCCGCGAAGGCAAGTTCACTGCGTTGGGCCTCCCCTATACGGCCAACTTCATGGAGACAGAGTCCGAACCTGCCGCCACCGTCGCCCAAGCAGGACAGAAGTGGGCTTTGACGGAAGATGATCGGAAAGCCATCAAAACAGCCGAGGAAGCGGCAAAAAAGGATGCCGAAGAATCCAAGGCAAAGGCCCAAGAGCTGAGCCTCAGCGCCGAAAAACTCGCCAAAGATCTTGATTCGGCCAAGACCGACCTCGAAACGACCAACTCCAAACTCAAGCTCACGGCCGAACAACTCCAGACTTACACCGACGAACTCAAAGGGAAAAAGCCAGCCGAGCTCTTTACCGAGCTGAGCGACTTATCGGAAAAGGCCAAAGCGGCCGAGTCAGAAAATAAACTTCTGGCCGCCGCCAAAGCAAAGGTCGACGAGGATCTAAAAAAACTCCGCACCGAAGTGGAAATGACCAGGCCGGGCAGCGCCAAGTCGATCGCCCTCTCCGGAAAAATCGTCGCGGTCAACCCCACCTGGAATTTTGTCATTCTCGACCTCGGGAAAAACGATCAGGTGGTCGAAGGTCTAACCATGGTTGTCTACCGGGGCGACAAAATGATCGGAAAACTCAAAACGGTTACGGTGGACGCCCAAACCTCCGTCGCCGATGTCCTCCCGGGCAGCCCTGCTTCCGCCATTGAAGTCGGCGACCAAGTCGTTTATTGATTCGGTATGACGAAATTCGGTCAGATCTCCCTCTTTGCATTTGCTCTAATCCTTCCGCTCTTACTCAGTGCCTGCGCCTCCGGCGGTGGTGGCAAAAATGCGGACGGCACCCCCAAAGACGAGGAAAGCGTGACGACCACTCCTTGGAATAAACCCGCCTCATGGGAGGGCGGTGCGGGAATTCCGGGAATGGGCGGCTCCCGCTAATCGTCTGAAACTAAGCGGGCAGTCCCCCGCGTTTGGCTAGCTCCTCCGCAATCTGCGCGGCGTTCCAAGCCGCACCTTTGAGCAGCTGATCCCCGCTCACAAAAAAAGCAATCGAGTGCGGGTCTCCCTCCACCTCTCGAACTCGACCCACGAAAACATCCAGCTCGCCCGAAGCGTGGCTTGGCATGGGGAAAAGATTCTTTTTCGGTTCATCCACCAGGCGTACTCCCGCTGCCCCCTCGAGCGCACGCTTCGCCGCCTCCCGCGAGATAGGTTTTAGAAAACGGGCCACCACCGCTTCCGAATGAGCCCGCGGGACCGGCACCCGCACGCACGTTGGCACCATCCTCAATTTTGGTAACCCAAAAATCTTCCGTGTCTCCTCCACCATCTTTTGCTCCTCCTCGTTGTACCCGTCCTT
>LIBO01000313.1 GCA_001438005.1 Verrucomicrobia subdivision 6 bacterium BACL9 MAG-120507-bin52
CCCCACCCCAGCCGGTCGCCTTTCGCGTCGGCCCCTTTCGCTTTGATCGGCCCGACTCGTGGCGCTGGGCTCCTCCCTCCAGCTCCTTTCGGGCTGCCCAACTCGAAAAAAAATCTCCCCGCGGCAACCGCCTCACCCTTACCTTCTCCCGCTTTCCCTCAGGCGAAGGTGGCTCCATCCAAGCCAATCTCGATCGCTGGGCCGCCCAATTCACCCCGCCCCCCACTCCCCAACCCGAAATAAAAAAAGGCGCCGCTGGCACACTCACCCTCGTTCGTCTCGAGGGCACTTTGCGGGGAGGAACCCCTGGTGGCCCCGCCAAGGATCTTCCTCAGGCTCTCCTCCTCGGTGCGATTCTTGAATCGGAGGGAGAGCTCGTCGTCATGAAGTTAGCTGGGCCTGCGCAAGAAGTCGCCCCCGCCGAAAAGGATTTCCTCCAACTCGCTCAATCGGCCGTCGGTCTTAGCCCTGAACCGAACGCGGCTGCAAACGATTCCCGCCGCTAAGTGGCAGCGTTCGGTAAAAGCAGCTCTTCTCACCCGTGTGGCACGCCACTCCCCCTGCTGGCAATCGGACTTTCAGCACCAAACAATCCTGATCACAATCCACTAAAATTTCCTCTACCGTCAGAAAATTGCCCGAGCTTTCTCCTTTCACCCACAACTTCTTCCGAGAACGGCTGAAAAAAGTAGCTCGCTGGCTTTTTCGTGTCGCCTCAAGTGCCTCCTGATTCATGTGGGCCGCCATCAGAATCTCCCCCGTTCTCACTTCCACCACCACCGCCGTCAATAGACCATGGGCGTCAAACTTGGGTGAAAAACTCTCCGACCCAGAGGAGGCGTCGGGAGAGGAACCTTTCAATCCGGTTTCCCCGGACTACTTTTTCGCCGGCGCAGGAGCGGACGGAGGCACTGGGGGAGCGGAGACGGGAGGGGTCGTCGCCGTTACCGGCGCCGGGGCGGGCGGGGGCGGCAACAAAATCTTCACCGCCGCTTCCTTGCGCAAATCCTCCAGCAACAGCCGGGTCGCTTCACCTTGTTTTAACCGTTTGAGATGGGACATGATTTCATTCTTCACATCTTCCAGCTTTAAGTTTTTCGCTGCCTCTTTTGCCTTCACCTTCAGGAAGTGAAAGCCAAAGGGTGTCTCGAAAACCTTACTCGTTTTGCCTGGGGCGGTGGAGAAAGCCACCTTCTCAAAATTAGGGGTCATCTGGCCTTTGCTGAAAGGGGGCAACTCCCCGCCACGTGCCTTGCTACCCGGATCATCCGAAACCTCCTGTGCCACTTTCTCAAAGGCTTCGCCCTTGTTCACGCGAGCCAGTGCGGCCTCGGCAGTTTTCTTTTTCGCCGCCTTAGTCGCTGCATCTGCGGAAGCATCCACCTTCACCAAAACATGCTGAGCCTGTACCGTCTCATTGCGCTGCCAAAGCTTCGGATTCTCGGAATAAAATTTTTGCACGTCCTCATCCGACGGCGCCTTCAGGCTGGGCTCCACCCGTTGCCGCATCAGGTGATCCACCTCCAGCTTCTGCTCGATCTCCTGCACCATCGCTTGCTCTGTGGTTTTGGCTTTGGCTAGCTGCTCCTCAAACGCTTT
>LIBO01000314.1 GCA_001438005.1 Verrucomicrobia subdivision 6 bacterium BACL9 MAG-120507-bin52
CCCTGCGAACAGGGCGCCGGAGACCGATGATTTCGTAGGCGTTCCTTTTGGGAAGTTTGACCACTCCGTGGCCTTCGACTCTTCCGGAACCATCTCGGCGACAGGAAAAGCCGCAAGCGAGTTTTCCCCTCATCATCTGCTTCCAGTCCATATTCTACCTCCTGGGACGCCCGGACCGAGCCGCTGGAACGTGCCTCCCGGGCGCGTCCGGCGAAATCAGTTGCGGAGGTCGGTTGCTTTTCCTCCCCCGGAATTTCGGAGGAGTTTCCAGCACCTCGCCCACCATCGACCATCTTTCTGCCGGCGGTGGGTTTCGGTGTCTTGAAATAGGCGGGGAATCGGCGGGAGCATGACGCTGTTGGGTCGGGGCATCGCCACCGTATAGGACGAGCTCAAAATCATAGACCCACCTCCTGAGCCACTTCCTCAAAGGTCGTCGAGGGTGGAGCGATTTTTTTCCAGCGCTTGGGCTCCCAAACTTGGAAATGGTCCAATCGTCCCACCAACACCGCTTGCCGAGCCAACCCCGCATGTTGGCGAAACTTTTCCCGAATCATGATTCGGCCCTGCTGATCCGGCTCGGTCGCTTGAATTACGCTCGCTAGTTTTTCCAAACTTTTCCTGCGTGCATCGGCCGAGGTCGCCCCCATGTTCGATAATTTTTCCATTTCGCGACCTAGAAAACTCGCGGGATACACTCGCAAACACCCATCGGCCGATGGAATCACCAGAAAACGCTTTTCAAAAGCCTCCCCTCTCCACTCCACCGGCACCGAGAGTCTTCCCTTGTCATCCAAGGAAAACTCAAACCGGTCAGTGTATGCCTCTTTCATTGTCATATGTATTTGTTCACCACGGATAAACAGATTTCACCTTGATTACCCATTTTTACCCACTTTGAACCACAGCGTCAACCCCTATTTTGTCGCCCTACCCTATTTTTTTGAGACCCCTCCCAAGGTCCTGTCTTGCCCTCGAGACCTACTTTTCCCATTCTTTCCAGCGCCATGGCGAACCCCTTAACCGTCCCCTCCGATGAGCCCCGAGTCCTACCCGCTCAGATTCCAACGTGGCTGCAACCCAAAATCTTACTCCCCCTAGGACTTGCCATTGTCGCCGGAATCGCGCTTCTTCTCTGGCAATATGCCAAAGCGGAGAAGACTCGCGCTGAATCCAATCTCCTCCTCGAATCCAAACCTGGGGCCGCCACCTGGGCCCAGCTCATCCGCGATTATCCCGGCCAACCCGCCACCGCCCTGGCTATTCTCGAATCGGCCGCCGATGCCTCCGCCAAAAAAGATTATCGGCAAGCCGCCAGCCTTTATGAAAAGTTTACCCGTGATTTTTCCTCCCACCCCTTAGCCTCCGCCGCACGCTTGGCCCAAGCGAATCAACTCGCCGCCAGCGGAGATCGCCCCCTCGCCCAAAACCTTTACCTCCGTATGATGTCAGCCCAACCCTCCGATCCATTTCGCACGGCTGCGGCGGTGGGACTGGCCCGCATTCAAATCCAAGAAAATCGCCCCGAAGCTGCCCGCCAAGTCTTAAATGAAATCGTCTCCGCCAATACCGGCAGCTCTTTCCTCCCGGAGGCCCG
>LIBO01000315.1 GCA_001438005.1 Verrucomicrobia subdivision 6 bacterium BACL9 MAG-120507-bin52
CAACATCAATAGCCCGTCCGCCAAATCCTCTACATATAACCATTCCCTTCTTGGCGAACCCGTGCCCCACAAAACCACCTCACTCTCTCCCTTCACTTTCGCCCGATGGAACTTCGTGATCATCCCAGGCAATGCATGGGAACTTTCCGGATCAAAATTATCCCCCGGACCATATAAGTTCGTCGGCATCGCCGAAATCGCACTCCTCCCATACTCATCCCGATACGCCTGAGCCAACCTCACCCCGGCAATCTTCGCCAGCGCATACGCATCGTTCGTCGGCTCCAACGGACCACTCAACAACGAATCTTCCCGAATCGGCTGCTCCGCGTGCTTTGGATAAATACAGGAACTCCCCAAAAAAAGAAACTTGCCACAACCATTCCCAAAGGCCGACTCCATCAAATTGTTCTGCATCCGTAAGTTCTCCAGCAAAAATTCCACCGGCCGCTTTGAATTCTCTAAAATCCCTCCCACCCGCGCCGCCGCGTCAATCACCTGGTCGGGTTTTTCCCTCTCAAACCAGTTCGAGACCGCCTTGGGATCCGTCAAATCCAGCTCCGCTCTTGTTCGGGTCAAAATCTGATATCCGCCCTTTTTTTCAAGGGCCCGCACCACCGCCGATCCCACCATCCCACGGTGACCGGCCACAAAAATCTTCATCGTTAATCCCGAATCCGCTTGCCTGCCCGCTCCTCGGCTAGCTGCAAAATATCCGCATCCACCATGATCTCCGTCAACTCCTTGAACTTCACCTTGGGCACCCAGCCCAACTGCTTTTTCGCCTTCGAGGCATCCCCAATCAGCAGATCTACCTCTGCTGGCCGCAAATATCTCTCATCAAACGACACATGTTTCTTCCAATCCAGCTTCGCTCGGGCAAACGCCACCTCGACAAATTCCTGCACACTGTGGGTCTCCCCAGTAGCCAAGACATAATCATCCGCCTTTTCCTGCTGTAACATTCGCCACATCCCTTCCACATACTCCGGCGCATATCCCCAATCCCGCTTCGACTCCAAATTTCCCAAAAATAATTTCTCCTGCAGGCCCGCCTGAATCCTCGCCACCGCCCGCGTGATCTTTCGTGTCACAAACGTTTCCCCTCGTCGCGGACTTTCATGATTAAACAAAATCCCGTTCGAGGCATGCAGCCCGTAGCTCTCCCGGTAATTCACCGTGATCCAGTACGAGTACACCTTCGCCGCCGCATACGGACTGCGCGGATAAAATGGAGTAGACTCCTTTTGCGGCACTTCCTGCACCAGCCCATACATCTCCGAGCTCGAAGCCTGATAAAATCTCGCCTTCGGTGTCACCTCCCGCATCGCATCGAGCAACCGAACCGTCCCCAACCCTGTCACATCCCCCGTGAACTCAGGAATATCAAAACTCACCCGCACATGACTCTGGGCCGCCAAATTATAAATCTCGTCCGGCTGAGTCTCCCCCAGAATCTTGATCATCGAACTCGGATCGCTCAAATCCCCGAAATGCAAAAAGATCTTTGCCCCCTTCTCGTGTCGATCCCGATAAATCGAATCGAGCCGCTCGGTATTAAAGCTCGAAGAGCGACGAATAATT
>LIBO01000316.1 GCA_001438005.1 Verrucomicrobia subdivision 6 bacterium BACL9 MAG-120507-bin52
GTTGGTGTTCAGAATCCTTGATCCCTTGGGCCCACGCCAAGGCCTCGCGCGGGTTTTGTTCTACCCAAAACTCCATGACCGATTTTATGGCCCAAGTCCGACTTTGTTTTTCAGGGATTTTTTCCGCCCAATCCGCTGACCGCACTGCCTCCGCATGAACCCACTGACGGAGAACCGCCTGCAATCCGCACTCCTGCTTTTCACCCGCAGGCAGGCTCTTGGCCCACTCGGCGGCCGCGGGCCCGTCCACCAAGGCCCACTCTTTTCCCAAGCAATAAAGAAGGTTCCCATTAGATTCGCCATCAGGAAAAGTTTTGAGGTAGGCAATCGCCTCTTGGGGTTTGGAACGGGCCAAGCCGTGAATGATGTAATGCTTCGCCTCTTTCTTTTCGCTCTCATCAGCGATTTTTTCTGCCCAAGCACTGCATGCCACGGAATCCAACTGACTCCAGCCGATCACCAGACCTTTGAGCGCACCTGTGCGGGTCTCTCCTCGAGGGAGCGCCTCCACCCACTTCAACGCCGCCGAGACATCTTTTTTCGCCCAAGCCTCGCAAACACCCCGCATGATCACATGTCTTCGGGAATCATCCGGCCACTTAAGCACAGCTTCAGCCACCTCTTTCGGCTGATCGGTTGCCCACTCCGCTCCCATTCTTGCCACGAAATCCCGAAAAAAGGGCGGGATTTGACGAACCCATTCGGCGGCGGCAGGAAGATCCTGCTTGGACCACTCTCTGGCCACCATTCCAGCGTTAACCCCCAAAACATAACCTTTCAGCTTGGCCGAGATCCAGGAAGTTGCCTTTTCACGATCCTTTTCAAACCACTCCACCAAGTACTTGGCCAAGGCATCTTGTCGGGCCTGATTCAAAGGTGCATCAAGGATTTTTTGCAAGTCCGGGGGGGTTGGAATTGCCCTGACTCGCACCCGAGTAACAGGCATTCCACAAGTATTTCTGTTCTGTTGAAACCCCTCTTGAAGGGACTTCTTCATTTCACCATCGGGTAAGGCTGCAATCCACTTTTCGGCCTCGTCAGGACTGCTCTGTCCCCAAGATTCAACCACTCCCATCGTTGCGACTTTTTTGAGTTGGGGGTCTTGAATTGCTTCCGACCAAGCAATGCCTGCCTCGGCATTATTCCAGCCGTACATCTTTGCTATGCCCTTGATTAAGGCAGCCTTTTCCTCTGGGTTGGCCAAAGAATCCATCCATTTGAGTGCTTGGGTACGCTGACTATATCCCCACGACTGTCCTAATGCCTCTAAAGCAGTTAGCTTCTTTTTCCCGGCAGGAAGTTTTTGGCACCAATCCTTGGCAGCGGAGGAATTATTATTTTGGCCACCCCAGCCGCCAGCCCATTGCTGAATCACGTTACTAACAATAAAATCTCTTTCCTCACTCAATCCATAGGCCCACTTTGCGGCCGCCAAAGGATCTAACTCCACCCATCCGGATGCAACGCCATTTAAGGCCGAGCCAGCGCGTTCATCAGTAAGGGAGCTACCAATCCAGTCCAAAGCCCCCTTAGGATCTTTTTTTGCCCAAGTTTGAAAAATAGAATCCCCTCCAAAGGAATTA
>LIBO01000317.1 GCA_001438005.1 Verrucomicrobia subdivision 6 bacterium BACL9 MAG-120507-bin52
CCCGACTCGTCGAGGATGACGCGGGAGTCGACCCCGGAGGGAACTTGGAAAGCGATGCGGGCAGGGACGTTGGTTTTGATCACGCCGGTGATCACCGCAGCACGAGGAGTTTGCGTGGCGATGATGAGGTGGATTCCGGCGGCGCGGGCTTTGGCGGAGAGAAGGGCAATGGCGTTTTCCACTTCGGCCGGGGCAACCTGCATGAGGTTGGCGAGCTCATCGATGATCACGACGATGTAGGGAAGGCGATCGGGCAGAGGCTCCTCGGAGGAGATGGGAGGGGCAGGCGCAGGCTCCCTGTTTTCCATTTGCGGGGCGAGGTCGAGCTCCTCCACGCGGTGAGGGACGCGGACGCGGGTGTTGAAGGTAGCGATATTGCGAACGCCGGCCTTAGCCATGTAGCGGTACCGTTTTTCCATCTCGACGATGACCCAGCGAAGAGCGAGAAGAACTTTTTTTGGCTCGGTGACCACGGGAACGACGAGATGAGGCAGGCGATTGTAGACTTGGAGTTCGACGACTTTGGGATCGATCAGGATCAGGCGAAGATCATCCGGACTAAAACGATAGAGGAGGCTGAGAAGGAGAGTGTTGATGCAGACCGATTTTCCAGAGCCAGTGGTGCCGGCAATGAGGGCGTGGGGGAGGTCGGCCAGGTCGTCGATCAAAGTGGCACCGTAGACGTCTTTGCCGAGAGAGACGGGGAGGTGAGCGGAGGAGGTGTTCCACTCGGCACATTCGATTAGGTCCCGCAGGAGGACTTTGACTTTCGAGGGGTTGGCGACTTCGATGGCCACGGTGTCGCGACCGGGGACGGGAGCGAGGATGTTGATGCGCTCGGCTTTCATGGAGCGAGCGAGATCCCGTTCCAAATTACAGATCCGCTCCACTCGAATGCCAGGAGCGGGGTAAAGTTCGTATCGGGTGATGGTGGCCCCGCGGGTGATGTCGCCCGGGCTGACCTCAATGTCGAAGTGGGAGAGAGTTTCGATAATGCGTTGCTGGTTGGCTTTGAGTTCATCCTCCGAAAAGGTGGGGCGGACATCTTTCTCCGATTTTTGGAGGAGATCGATCGATGGGAGTTTGTATTTGTCGTAGGTGGGGCGAGTGGAGGCGGGGATGGGGGCGGGAGCGGGTTTTGGGGCGGGTTTAGGTTTGGGGGTGGAGTCGGTCGGAAGAGTGGGCAGGGGAGAGCTTGGGATTCCTAGCTCCTTGATTTTGGAATCGGATTTTTCGGTTTTGGAAGGTTTTTCAGTTTTGGTTTTATTCGGTTCTGGCAGGGAAGAGGAAAAGGGGGTGACGGTGGTATCGAGGATTTTTGGGGTGGGTCGGTTCAGAGCAGCGGCGGCGGCAGTGGGGGCAGTTGGGGTCGCCGCTTTCTCTTTGGCGAGGCGGCGGCGGAGACGTTTCTGTTCGATCTCCAGCTTTTTTTGCTCCAGCTCGATTCGTTCGGAGGGTTGGGCTTTCCGGATTCGGTAGTCGAGATACTGGTCAACGAGGGCGCGACCCGCTTCCCCAAAGGCGCGGGCGAGTTCGGCGGGGCGGAATTCAAAGAGCAGAACGAGGACGACGAGGTAAGAGA
>LIBO01000318.1 GCA_001438005.1 Verrucomicrobia subdivision 6 bacterium BACL9 MAG-120507-bin52
GGTTGGAATCGACTACTCTCGCTCCTTTATCCATTCGGCCAACCAGCTGAAAAAAAGTGGCCGGATCACGTTTCCACTTTGCCAAGAGGGGCAACGCACAACTCCTTCCGTGGCCAAGGTCGAAGCCAAGATCGACAGAGATAAAGTCCACTTTCAGGTTGGCGACGCCCTTCACCTACCTCGAGGCCTGGGAACTTTTGATCTCATCTTAGCGGCCAACTTAATCGATCGCCTGCCCGACCCAACTCTCTTTGCCTCCAAGGTCATTCCTGGCTTGATCAGGCCAAATGGGCTGCTTCTTCTTACATCCCCCTATACATGGTCAAAAGAGTACACCCCTCTGAGAAACTGGTGGCCGGACTCATTCCTCACCCTGAAGAAACTTCTCCAACCCCGCTTTCGCCTCCGGCATCGCCAAGATCTGCCTTTTCTCCTGCGCGAACACCGACGCAAATTTCAGTACACTTTTGCCGACGCCACCCTGTGGCAAAGGCTCTGATCTTTCTTCACCTACGCAAACACCAAGTGAAAAAGCCTTACGCTTATACGTGTTACAATTGTAACACGTATAGGAAAGGGTCCCGAGGCGGTGAAGTTGGGGTAAAGCTGATTTGCGTTCTTCACGGGGATGAATTATTTTCATTCGTTATGGGTAAAACCCTTTTTCATAAAGTTTGGGATCGGCACGCCGTCGAAAAACTGCCCGACGGGTCGACTCAGCTCTTTATCGGAACGCATCTCATTCACGAGGTCACCAGTCCCCAAGCTTTCGGCATGCTTCGGGATCTTGGCCTCAAAGTTGCCTTTCCTCAGCGAACCTTCGCCACCGTCGACCACATTGTTCCGACCGACCAGCGGGTGGAGCCTTTCCAAGACACTCTGGCCGACGCCATGATCAAGGAGTTGCGCAAAAACTGCTCCGACTACGGGGTGACTTTTTTCGACATCCCTTCCGGAAAACAGGGCATCGTCCACATCGTCGGACCCGAACAGGGCATCACCCAGCCTGGCACCACCATCGCCTGCGGCGATTCTCACACCTCCACCCATGGCGCCTTCGGGGCGGTGGCTTTTGGGATCGGCACCAGCCAAGTCCGCGACGTTCTCGCCACTCAAACCATGGCCCTGTCTCCCCTAAAAGTTCGACGGATCGAGGTTAGGGGAAAATTAGGTCCTGGGGTCTATGCCAAGGACATCATTCTTCACATCATCCGCACCCTCGGGGTCAACGGTGGTACCGGATACGCCTACGAATATGCAGGGCCGACGATTGAGGGGCTCTCGATCGAGGAGCGAATGACCATTTGTAATATGTCGATCGAGGGCGGAGCCCGCGCTGGCTACGTCAACCCGGACGAAAAGACTTTTGAATATCTGAAAGGTCGTCCCTACTGCCCGAAAGGGAAAGAGTGGGACGCCGCGGTGGTGGAATGGCGCAAGGTCGCCTCCGATCCAGATGCCGTCTACGACGACGTAAAGGTCTTTCAAGCCGCTGAAATCCGCCCCACCGTCACTTGGGGCATCAACCCTGGCCAAGGCATCTTCATTGATGAAGCCATACCCTCCCCCGAA
>LIBO01000319.1 GCA_001438005.1 Verrucomicrobia subdivision 6 bacterium BACL9 MAG-120507-bin52
CGGGTGCTATTTAAGGCTGGATCCTTGGGCTCATCCGGTAGCAATCGTTTCCTTTTTGATCAGGTGGGGATTGTGGAGGCACACCACCCCAAAGCGGAGACAGATCGGGAAACGGCGGCGATTGAGGCAGGAGCGAACGAAGTCGAAGCCCTATCCCATCAACAAAATGATGACATTCCCGAAGAGACCTGTGGGGCCCGATTTTTAACCGAACGTACGGCGATGCACGGGGTGACGGATTGGCTGAAAAAGAACGGGTGGAATGTGGTGACGAGCGAGTTGGGTTTCGTGCCCAAGAACTATCCAGAATTAGGTGAAGAGGCTCGGGGTGAAGTGGGGGCATTTTTGCAATCGCTGGAGGATCACGATGATGTGCATCGGATCTGGGCGGCGGTCCGTTAGTTGTGCGCCGAGATGGGAAAAGCGTTGCGAAAGGTAATCTTCCAGAAAAAACCTGCTTGCGATGCGGTCGGCCGTTTGCCTGGCGGAAAAAGTGGGAGAGAGACTGGGATCAGGTAAAATTCTGTAGCGATGCGTGCCGGCGTGGTCTTTCTAACTTAAAACCAAATTCTTCTGATCTGCGGTAAGGGCCTTCCACCGGCCAAGCTTTAGGCTTTCCATCTCGAACTTTCCAATCTGGACGCGGATGAGGCGGAGGGTGGGATGACCGATGGATGCGGTCATCTTACGGACCTGCCGATTCTTTCCTTCGATTAATTCTATGCCGATCCAGCAGTCAGGAATGGTCTTACGGACGCGGATGGGGGGGTCCCGGGGCGGAACGGTGGGCTGGGGATCCAAAAGCCAGGCACGACAGGGAAGGGTCTGTTGGTCGCCTAACGAAACCCCTTGGGATAGCTTTTCGAAGGCAACAGTCGTGGGAATGCCCTCTATTTGGGCCCAGTAGGTGCGTGGGTGAGCGTTACTCGGATCAAGCAGGCGGGTGTTCAGACCAGGTTCGTCGCTGAGGAGAAGCAGGCCTTCGGAGTCAGCGTCGAGTCGGCCTAGGGGGTAAACATCTTTGGGAAAACCAAATTCAGCCAAGGTTCGGTTGGGGGAGCCATCTGGGGTGAATTGGGAAATCACCCCATAGGGTTTGTGAAAGGCGAGGAGCACGACTGGGAATATTCTATCCACTTTATTTCAGGAGTGAGGCTTAAAAAAGGCATCCCTATACGTGTTACAATTGTAACACGTATAAGTTGTTGATGAATTGGGATGATTGGAATGGGTGAGGTAGCAGGGATAGGTTGGGGCGATGGAAATCGTTCTCATACGACCCGAGCAGGTGGAGGCTCGGCGGTTGGCCGGGGAGCGCATGTCCTTTGTGGATGTTCGATCTCCGGAAGAGTTTCAGCGGCTCCATGTCACCGGGGCTTTGCTCTATCCTTTAGATGGACTGCAGCCAAAAAAATCGCAATCGAGTTAGGGATCAGCACCCAATCTCCAGCGGTGCTTCGCTGTGCGGGTGGAACGTGGGCGCGGAGGGCGGCGGAGAAGTTTTTGGCGGAAGGAATTCCCCACTGCCTAGTGGTCGAGGGTGGAACAAAGGCTTGGGAGGCGGCCGGTT
>LIBO01000320.1 GCA_001438005.1 Verrucomicrobia subdivision 6 bacterium BACL9 MAG-120507-bin52
ATCACTTGGCAGACGGCAATGGTCAAAAGACTCAGCGCCACCAAAGCCAGACACACCTTCACGTAGGGCTCAGGTTTCACGAGGGTTTCTTGATTCATCCGAATAGCTTAAAGAGCCCTGCCATCTGGTGGAAAGCACGCTTTCCAGAGGTCGGTGGATTGGTTTATGATCTTCAGCCTGTTCGGATGGCTAGGTAGCTCAGTTGGTAGAGCAGAGGACTGAAAATCCTCGTGTCGGGGGTTCAATTCCCTCCCTAGCCACATTGATTCGCCTCCTTGGCGTGAGTGATATAAAAAGTCTTTCGGGCTGAGATCTCTCTCAACTCTTCTCCACCTTTTTTCCGATGAGATAGTACGTCCGTAGTTTGCCCCGATTCCTTAATTCAACTTCCCCCCTTTGCTCAAAGAGATAACTGTCCTCTAACCGAGCATGAACACTCTCACTCACGTGAATTTTCATCGGCTCCGCCGTTCCCTCCAAGCGGCTGGTGACATTGACCACATCCCCCCACAAATCGTAGGCAAACTTCTTACGGCCGATGATCCCTGCCGCCACGGTTCCGCTGTGCATTCCAATCCGAATTTGGAGATTTCGGGACATCCTCTGATTTTCCTGATGCAGCAGGGCCAACGCCTCCAACGAAAAGTCCGCCATCTGCTGGGCATGCGTAGGACTTCGATCCGGAACCCCCGCCACCGCCATGTAGCAATCGCCGATCGTTTTAATTTTCTCCAACTTATACTTTTCCGATAAGTCATCGAATATTTCGAACAGCTCATTCAGAAGGTTGGCCACCGATTTCGGCCCAAGCTCTGCCGCCAGCTTGGTGAAGCCAACCACATCCGCAAAGAGCACGGTGACTTCCGGAAATGATTCGGCCTCCACCTTCTCTCCTTTTTGGAGCCGATCCGCAATCGCCACGGGAAGCACGTTCACGAGCAACTTCTCCGTTCGGCCTTTCTCTTTTTCCAAAGCCGCTGCCTTATCGCCTAGATCCGTCAAAGCCGTTTCTTTTTCCTTTTCCCGTTGATGGAGAATAGAGGCCATCTGATTAAAAGCGGTGACAAGTTGGTTCAACTCACGGACTCCTCGTATGCTTTGCATCTCGGCAAACTTCCCCTGCTGCAACTGTTCGACCGCAGTGGACAACAGGTGAATTGGCCGTAGCACCAGCCGAAGAATCACCGTGTAGCCAATGCTCAGCAAACCCAACAAGGCCAGTGCCAGCACGAGCCCAAACTGAACCCTGCGATGCACTTCTTTTTCTAGTTCACTGACAAGGATCGATGTCCTCTGGTTTACCATCTGGGTGAAATCCCGCAGGGGCTTCATAATTTTCGCCTTGGCCTCATGGTACTGCTGGCTGTGCAGGATCTGAATGGCGAGCGGTTGATCCGGGGGTTTTTTAATCAGAAAGGATCCGGTTCCGTCATCAAACTCACCTTGTAAGGCATGCATCGCGATATTTTCTAACTTCACGAGCGAATCGCTTTGATTTTGCGAATCTTTAAGCAGAGCAAACTCTTGGACGGTAAATCCAGCACTTAACATCCTGCTTTCTAGGG
>LIBO01000321.1 GCA_001438005.1 Verrucomicrobia subdivision 6 bacterium BACL9 MAG-120507-bin52
CATTTTGTTGTGTGCTTCTGGTTTATCTAAATTTCCGCTTTCCGCTTTCCGAATTCCGCTTTGTAAGGCTCTGCTTTCTCACTTTTTACGCCTCAACCTCCAAGTACCCCATCTCCTGAAAATGCTGGTCAAAAGCCAAAGCTGTTCGGATGGCCAGCTGTCGCATGGCATCAAAACTCGTCAAATCTACCAAGCTTAGGTTGCGACGCTGGGCAATCCGCCACTGCGCGGCGGCACGCTCAAATCCATCAGGACCGACCTCATGAATTTTGCATAAGGGCAACCAGTCGTCCTGAAAGGCCATCACCGCCTCTGCACCCAACCGTCGCTGAATAAGAGACCAGCTTTCCAGGCGGACATAATCTGTCGTCCACAACTCAGATTTGCCTCGAGCCAGAGCGGACCATTTGTTGGCCGCCGCAGGGTGAAATTTGTCCCCCTTGTCTAGCGCCGCCAGAAAAGCCGAGGTGTCGATAAAGACAGCCTTCACCAACGATCGCCCAAATGCTCATCGTGCTTTTCGGCAAGATTGTTCAGACCACTGGAAAACTTGCCCATCGATTGTAAGGCACGACGCCATTTTAGATCGGTCTCTTGCGATTCGATTGTTTGATCGAGGGATTTGCGGACAATTTCGGATATGCTCTTCCCCGTCTCCTTGGATTTTGTTTTAAGACTTTCATAGGCCTTTTTTTCGAACTGAATTTGAGTTCGTATCATGTTGGCATGATACCATATGCATGCCATCAGTCAATCAAATCCAATATAATCGGAATGCTTTTATGAAACCCAGAAAGGGTGAGGCCGGAGTTGACATAATGGCTAAATATGCCATTATTATGTCATGGTAAAAACGCAGGTTCAATTGGAAGATTGGCAGTATGAGGCGACTAAGAGGGCGGGGGCAGTCACCTCCCGAAGCATGTCGGATATCATACGTGAAGGGCTGACGTTAGTTTTGCCTAAACTTGGCCATGGCGGTCAAAAACCTCTGGCCGCTATTGCAGGAAAGTACCGGCCGTTAAGCAGCCAAGATCTCAAAGATCATGATCAGGGTTGGGTGGAATCGATCCGTTGAAAGTTGTTTTTGTCGATACCAGCGCCTTTTACGCATTCCTAGATGGAAGCGATCATTTCCACCAGCAAGCCAAAGAGCTGATCCTACAGGCAGAAAAAGAGAGGTGGCATCTCTTCACCACCAGTTTTGTCCTGCACGAAACTTGGGCGCTCACCCAGGCTCGGCTCGGATGGAGTGCCGTAGAGGATTGGCTCGGTTCCCTTCTGCTAATGTGTGAACTGGTCTGGGTGGATGAACGACTCTACGAAAGAGGGGCGGCCCGTGCCCGGCAGGCCAAGGAGAGAAGATTAAGCCTGACCGATTGTATCTCCTTTGAGGCCATGCTCGCCCGGGGTTGCCGGGAAGCGATCGCAGACGATGCGCATTTCGTCCAGGCAGGTTTTGTGCTCAGCGGGAGTGGGGAGTCGGCCTGATCTGGCCTGCCGAAGACTTTTTGTAAAAGTTCGTTTGTGGAGATTCATCAACGGCAGATGATCGCACACGG
>LIBO01000322.1 GCA_001438005.1 Verrucomicrobia subdivision 6 bacterium BACL9 MAG-120507-bin52
TCTAATTCTTCCGGCGGTAAACCCCGTCCTCACTCTGCTCTTCGGAGGCATCGGGTGTCTGGGCTACGAATTCGTCCTCGAACAAAGGGAAAAGCGCCGCGTCAGCGGCATGTTCTCCACCATGGTCAGTCCGGAAGTCCTATCCTACATGCAGGCCGATCCTGACCGCTTCCGTCTCACTGGTGAAAAGAGAATGGTCTCCATCTTCTTCTCCGATCTGGCCGGTTTCACCACCATTTCCGAATCCGTGTCGGCCGAAGATCTGGCCAAGATTCTCAATCGTTACCTCACGCCGATGAGTGATCTCGTCACCAAATACGGGGGCTACATCGATAAGTACTCTGGCGATGCCATCATGGCCGACTTCGGGGTTCCCGTTTGGGTCGATCCCGACCCCAACTCTCACGCCTGGAAAGCCTGCTGGTCTGCCCTCGAACAGCAGGAACGGCTGCAATCCCTCAAACAGGAGCTTAAAGCGGAGTACGGTTGCGACATCGACGCCCGCATGGGCATCAATACCGGAGAGGTGGCCGCCGGCAACATGGGCTCCGATAAAAAATTTCAATACACTGTGATGGGAGACGCGGTCAATCAGGCCGCCCGTTTCGAGCCCGCCAACAAGCCTTTCGACACTCATATTATGATTGGGGGGAAAACCTATGAGATGGCGAAAGAAAAGATCGAGGCCCGATTCCTCGCCAACATGATCGTCAAAGGCAAGACCGAGCCCGTCCCCTGCTATGAACTGTTGGCCAAGAAAGGCGAGCTCTCCGAAACCAAAGCTCGGGTGGTGCAACTGTTTGAGGAAGGCTGGAAACTCCATGCCGCCAAAAAGTTCCCGCAGGCCATCGCCAAGTTCGACGAGGCTTTGGCCGTGGAGGTAAACGATGGCCCATCCAAAGCTTATAAAAAGATCTGCGAAGGGTTCCTCAAGTCGCCCCCTCCCGACTCTTGGGCGGGCGAATACATCCAAACCTCCAAGTAACCTCGCTTCCCTCCACCAGCCTACCCCGGCTTCCCCAAATTCGCGCATGTCTATAAATGTTACATATGTAACACCTATAGGATCTACGCTTTTGACTGCTTGAATGGAAAAACTTCATCCGACTCGCAATATTCCCTCAATGCAAAAGAATGTTACATAGGTAACATCTTAAGAGAGCCTAGTTTTGATCGATGAGCTACTTGCGTTTCGTGTAAAGACGGTAGGACCGATGGTAGTGGCTGCGTTGAAGGGATCTCAGCCCGGTTCAAGCGATTGCCATTCGCCGAAGGTTTATGTTTTGTGTAGGTTTTCAACATGATTCGGCCGATCACCCACATCTTTTTTGATCTTGGCAACGTCCTCGTAGGCCTTCGCTCAGGCGAAAAACTCAAAGCCCTAGCACAGCGCCAAGGGGAGAGCGTAGAGGCTTTTTGCAATAAGATCTGGTCACACGAGCGGGCTCACGACTACGAACGAGGTCGCCATACTTGCGATGAGTACTTTGCCCTTCTTGCCGAGGATCTGGATCTCGGACACGCACAGCAAGAATTACAAGATGCTTTCTGCGATATCTTT
>LIBO01000323.1 GCA_001438005.1 Verrucomicrobia subdivision 6 bacterium BACL9 MAG-120507-bin52
CTCCCCAACCACACCCGCCAACGCGCGGGTTCAGGGACTCCCGACCAAGCGATCCGTGCCGCCTTGCGGGAGATTCCAGGAGCAACTCCCGCTCGCTCACCATTCTGAAGCGGGAATATGGTGTATAGAAGCGCTTGCTATGAACCAAAATTCGGCCTAATTTGGTTTATACAAAAGGAATGTATCACCCATGATTTGGAACTGGCAGCTGACTGATTGGCCACATTTTACCTATGACCGCAAGGCTTTGGACGGTCTGGAGGCGCAATTTCTCCGCCTTGCCGGAGAGAGCCTCGGTGCGTTCAAGCACGTCTCCGAGGAGGACAAAAATCGGCTCAAGGTCGAGTTGATCAGTGAAGAGGCTCTGCAAACCTCCAAGATCGAGGGAGAAATTCTCGACCGCGACAGTTTGCAGTCTTCCATCGGCAGGCAGTTCGGCATCCAGACGGACAATCGCCGGATTCCTCCCGCAGAGCAGGGCGTGGCCGCAATGATGGTCGATCTCTACAAGAGCTTCGACGCACCGCTGTCCCACGACACCCTTTTCGAGTGGCACAGCATGTTGATGAATGGCCGCCGGGATCTCCGCACCATCGGTGCGTATCGGACTCAGGCCGACCCGATGCAGGTGGTCTCCGGAGCAATGCATGATCCCACCGTTCATTTCGAGGCTCCACCCGCTGCCCGCATGGCCAAGGAAATGGAGGCGTTTATTCAATTTTTTGAGCAAAGCCAGGAAGGGGAACCGCAATTCCTTCCCGCACTCGCCCGTGCCGGAATTGCCCACTTGTATTTTGTTTCCCTTCACCCCTTCGAGGATGGCAATGGACGGATGGGACGCGCCATTGCTGAGAAGTCGCTCGCCCAGAGCCTCGGACACCCGACACTGATTGCCCTGTCCCACACCATCGAGCGAAACCGAAAGGCGTATTACGAGAAACTCGAACGCTACAACAAGGACATTGAAATCACGGGCTGGCTCGTCTACTTCGCCGAAACCATTCTGGAAGCTCAGGACAACACCCGAAAACGCATCGAGTTTATTATCGAAAAGACAAAGCTCTACGACCGCTTGCGCGGCAAGCTCAACGAGCGGCAGGAGAAAGTCCTCGAGCGCATGTTCCGTGAAGGCATCGACGGCTTCAAAGGCGGGCTCAGCGCGGAGAATTATATCTCCATCGCGGGCGCACCGAGAACCACCGTCACCCGCGACCTTAACAATCTTGTCGCCAAGGGAGCACTGACCAGGACAGGCCAGCTCAAATACACCCGCTACCATCTCAACATCCCAGACTAAAACGGACGTGATGTGTTCGCCGAGAAATTGATGTTGAGTTGATACCGGTTGTTCGCGTTGTACTAAGACTTGGATCGAAAACGCTCTAAACTTGTAGCGCCGGCGTCCCTCCGAGTTGGAGGCTGAGTCGGAGTCCGCCGCGGCGAACGGAGACAGATCGCCTCTCGGCGATCAACTGATACGAGCCGGAAGCCACGCCGTCGCGTCCGCGGTTTCGCGGCGCACCTTGCCGCAGCTACATCAGCTGTCATGAGCTG
>LIBO01000324.1 GCA_001438005.1 Verrucomicrobia subdivision 6 bacterium BACL9 MAG-120507-bin52
GAAGAACCCCACCCCAAACCACATCCGCAACGATTGATTCCAGCTATCCGCTGCCTAGCAGGTAGAGATTCACACCTCATCCGCCCTAACTACAACCACCTTCGCACATTCTCACCTTCATACATTCCTGTACTCCCACCCGCCTGCCCCGACCCGGTCGGGGCCAGCGTCGTGGCCTGCCACTTTCAACTACGCTAGAAACTCAAAATCGTCCACCGTCCACTGGTAGGGCTGACCATCCCTGGTCAGCCGATTCAAACCTCACAACTCAAAACCACCTTCCCAAATTTGGAATCCCTGTCCACCCGTCGCGTCCTTTGCGCGCATAAGCGCGTCCCGCAACCGCGGTGGCGCGCGTAAGCGCGTCCCGCAACCGCGGAACGTGAGTAAATTACCCGAGATCAGGACGATAGGGGCCCCAAAAAAAGCAAAAACCCCTCACCTTGCGGCGAGGGGTTAAAGCTTAAAGTCGTATACCGTTAACTGTTTTTCTTGCGAAGCGAGCGGATTGCCACTAGCGACACACCGCCCAAAACAAGAAGTGCACCAGAGGAGGGTTCGGGAACAGCATTAAGCTGAATGTTGTCTAAACGATTGTTACCTGAGGCACCGGTGGCCCCTGTGAATGTCACCCTTAACCTTGCATCAGAAACTCCATCAAGGGCTGAAAAAGCTGCAAAGGATAAGACCCCAGTGTTAGAAAAGCTACTTTGGATTGTTCCAGCAGTATTTCCACCGATAAAAGACCCAATATTACCCCAAGTACTTCCGCCATCTGCGCTATACTCCCAAAGTTGGGTGGTAAAACCAGTTGATGTTCGCTGCGCGCTTAGGGATATGGAAAGATCCGCTTTCCCTGCCATCGAAAAAGCAAAAACTGCGCTTTTCCCGTTAGCAGCTGTCCCCCCCGCACCACCAATAACAACCAAAGCAGAAGGCGATGTAGTTACAGAGGATAGTAGTGTGCCGTCAGAAGCAGTATTATTAATGCTCGTTCCACCAAAGCCATTCAATTCCGTGCTCGTTGAACCAGTTGCAGGAACAAACCAGTCTGAAGATCCGTTACTTCCATCAAAATATAAGGTCCCAGACCCGAAATTGGCCGTATAAATTTTTGACGTGGCTGGAGAAGCAGCAATAGCGGTACCCCCTGTTGTAGTTGTCTGGAAATCCCAACCTGCAACCAGAACCTGTGCATAGCTTGCGGATACAGTCATAACTACTGCGGCAATTGCGATTAATGTTTTTTTCATATGGTTTTTTCTCCGATCTTTTTCTTACACTTTTTCTGTTTTTGGTTCCTTGTTTAGTTTTTTTCCTGTAGTTACATAATACTCCTTATTCCCAATTCGCAAGTGACACTTTCGTGACAATTCACAAGAATCATGCCTTCATTATCAACGATTTACACCGATTGACCCCTTTTCGCCACACAAAGTCGCTTTTTTCGGACCTCAAATCACGCCTAGACGTGCGGCTTATCGGGTGACGTTCAGCTTGATGAACAATTTGCCCGATCCAGATACTTGAACCTGCTTCTTCAAGAA
>LIBO01000325.1 GCA_001438005.1 Verrucomicrobia subdivision 6 bacterium BACL9 MAG-120507-bin52
CGGGAAATACAGAGATCAGGCAACGGTTTCTCGAGCGCCCCTAGAATTTCCTTGGTCCGAAACTCGGGAAACACCAGGGAGGGATGCTTCTGGTACAGCTCTCGCAACCAATCTTGATGTTTCGAGAGCTGAAAAAAGTAATTTTCCTCGGTCAACTCCACCACCTCACCAAAGATTTCTGGCCAACTCCCGTCCGCTAGTCGCTCTTTCTCCGTCAAAAACTGCTCCGCCCGAATACTGTAAAAGCCTTTGAAGGTTCCCTTCACGATATCCCCCTTCGCGTACAGTTGACTCAAAACCCCTTGCACCAACTTGCCATGGCGAACCTCGGTCGTTCGTAGGTAATCATCGGGCTGCACGCGTAACTGCTTCCATAGGTCGAGAAAGAGTACGCTAATTCCATCGACAAACTCCTGCGGACTTCGGCCCGACTTGGCCGCACTTTGTTGCACTTTCTGACCATGCTCATCTAATCCACTCAAAAAACGGACGCTCCGCCCCGAACGTCGCGCAAATCGTGCCAACGTGTCAGTCAATACCTTCTCATACGCATGGCCCAGATGGGGTTGCGCATTGGCATAGTCAATGGCCGTCGTGAGATAGAGGGGTTGCACTCGTTCTTTCTACCCAAAGATACCCAGAAGTTCGATCAAAGAAGATCCTGCGGATCTACATCCACCGAAACCTGCAGGTGGCTTGGCCACTTGGGGGCCAACACTTCCCGCTTGAGATCCCCCATGACACGAGCCACTTGATCCACCAGTAGGAAAACGTGAAATCGAAACCTACCCTCCACCCGTGCGATCGGGGCCGGGCTCGGATCGGGCACATCCACCTTCCCCATCCAAAGGGCCCGCAACCTCTGTACGACATGATTGGCCGAGGCTAAGGCCTGTGCTTCGCTTGGCCCTGAAAACGAAAGGAGAATGGCCCGCCGAAACGGCGGATAAAGGTGGGCCTTTCGATACTCCAACTCCTGCTCGCGAAACCCATCCACATCGTGATGCCGGGCAAATTGGATCGCCGGATGAAACGGGGTGTACGTTTGCACAAAAACCTCCCCCGCCACCTCGCCGCGCCCCGCCCTTCCCGCTACCTGCACCAAAAGCTGAAAGACTCGCTCGGAGGCCCGAAAATCAGGGAGGTTCAGCGCCCCATCCACCCCCACAACCCCCACACATGTCACATTGGGGAAGTGAAGCCCCTTGGCAATCATCTGCGTCCCCAAAAGAATATCGGTGCGTCTTTCTCGGAACTCTGTCAACGCTCGTCCGTGCGCGCCGCGCGCCTTCATGCTGTCCGAGTCCATTCGAGTCAACCTCACCTTGGGAATCGCCTCCTCCACTGCCTCCTGCAAGCGCTCCGTTCCCGCGCCCGTGTAATGCAGAACGGGCGATCCACACTCTCGACAACGGGACGGCGAGGACCGGTCTGCATCACAGAAATGACAGCGTAACTTTCCCTCCGACCGATGATACGTCATGGGAACCGCACACCGATCACACTCCTCCACCTTCCCGCAGTGAGGACACTGAACGCTCAGATCGGA
>LIBO01000326.1 GCA_001438005.1 Verrucomicrobia subdivision 6 bacterium BACL9 MAG-120507-bin52
TCCCGTTCTCCTTGTCCACAATAGCGCTGATATTTATGGGGCGAGCCGCTCTTTGCTTCGTTTGGTCTCGCGCCTGGATCGCAACAGATTCATCCCCTCTGTTCTTTTGCCCATTTCTGGCCCTCTTCAGCTTCTTTTAGAAGAAAAAGAGGTCAGGGTCTTTGTCCAGCCCTCCCTCCGCGTGATCACTCGTCCCATTTTTTCTTCTTGGAGAATCTTTCCTTTTTTATTGGGGTTTCCCTTATCCGTCTTTCAAACCGCTGCCCTGATTAAGCGGGAGCACTTTCAACTTGTTCATACCAACGTCGGTATTGTTATCTCCTCCGCTTTAGCTGCCTGGTGCGCACGGGTGCCCCACCTTTGGCATATCCGCGACTGGTTTCAGGAGTTTGGTTTTTTCTGGAAGCCCTACTCCCTCTACATCCGTGTATTTTCTCAACTGGTTCTCTGTGTTTCGCGCCCGATCGCAAACCAGTTTCCTCCCTCCCCTAAGATTAGGGTCTTACACAACGGCTTGGATCTGTCCGATTTTCCGAAGGTTTCTGATACCGAGCGCTCCGCCGCACGGCTCGCCTTCTCTCTACCCAAGAGTGCTTTCGTCGTTGGTGTCGTTGGGCGTATTAAATTTGTTCGCAAGGGACAGGAATTTCTCCTTCGTGCAGTCAAGATTCTGCGAGAACGCGGTGTTCCTGCTCACTGCCTCCTAGTTGGCGGACACGCGCCCGGCTCGGAAGATCATATCCTGCGCATGCAAAAACTGGCCGCACAATTGGGTCTTACTGACGAGGCTCTCTTTGTTGGGGAACTCAACGACCCACGTCCTGCATACGCCGCCATGGATGTTTTTGTTTTACCCTCAGCCCAACCCGAGCCCTTTGGAGGTGTTGTCTTGGAGGCCATGGCACTCGAGCTTCCTGTCGTGGCCACCGCCTTGGGTGGATCCATCGAACAAGTGGTTGAGGGGGTGACTGGGTTTCTTGTGCCGCCAGCGGATCCAAAAGCGATTTCAGACCGTTTAGAAAATCTTGCCCGAAGTCCTGCTCTTCGCCACCAGTTCGGTCACGCTGGTCGCGAGCGCATACAGCAGGTTTTATCGCTAGATCGGGCCGTTGTTGGAATCGAGGCCGCCTACACAGAACTTCTTCAAAGCAACCCAACCCAGCGGTAGCCTATACCCATGCGCTTACTACTAACGGGGGGTTCGGGCTTTATCGGTTGTAATGCGGTTCAGTTCTTTCTGCCAAAAGTAGATGCTCTTTTGAATTTAGATCGAAATGAACCCGCGCCTTCTTCTCATAAGTCGTTTTGGCAACAGTCCGATCTGTTGGATAAAGAACTCCTCGCTCGTCAGGTGGCAGCATTCCGTCCGACCCATGTTCTGCATCTGGCGGCCCGTACCGATTGTGTCGAGACCACGACTGTCGAATTGGGTTATCGGGAAAACACGGATGGGGTATCCAATATTCTCGCGGCTATCCGCTCCTGCCCCTCCATTCAGCGCGCCATCATCACCTCCAGTCAATACGTCTGCGGCCCAGGGTATCA
>LIBO01000327.1 GCA_001438005.1 Verrucomicrobia subdivision 6 bacterium BACL9 MAG-120507-bin52
GGGGTCCAATTGTGTCGCCTCCTCAGTATTAAAACGGGTGGATGCAGCGAAGATTGCGGCTACTGCGCGCAGAGTGCCCGCTACCCGACCGGGGTCAAAGCCCAACCCCTCATGGAGCGCGAGGCAGTCCTGGCCGAGGCGCGCGAGGCCAAAGCTGCCGGAGCTGGCCGTTTTTGCATGGGCGCCGCGTGGAAGGGTGTTCGCGAAGGCGAAGCCAAGTTCGAGTCGGTTCTCAATATCGTGCGGGACGTCAAGGAGCTCGGGATGGAGGTCTGTGTCACTTTGGGACAACTCACCGATGAGGCCGCCCGCCAACTGAAAGAGGCTGGGGTCACTGCCTATAATCACAATCTCGATACCTCCCCTGACCACTATCGCAACATCGTTACCACCCACTCCTTTGCTGATCGACTGCGCACGATCCGGTCCGTGCAAAAAGCGGGCATGGCGGTTTGTTGCGGGGCAATTCTGGGTATGGGCGAAACGGAAGAGGATCGACTCAAAATGTTAGAGGTATTGTGCGGATTCGACCCCTCCCCCGAGAGCGTTCCGATCAACTGCCTGATGCCCCAAGAGGGAACCCCCCTTGCCGGCCAGCAGCCGATCGACGTTTTCGAACTGGTGAGGTTGATCGCCACCACCCGCATCGCCCTGCCCCGGGCCCGAGTCCGGCTGAGCGCGGGTCGCACCGTGCTGACTCGCGAAGCCCAAGCGCTCTGTTTCTACGCAGGGGCAAATTCCATCTTCTTTGGGGACAAACTCCTGACCGCACCCAACCCCGAAGAGTCGGACGACCGCGCGCTTTTGAAAACGTTGGGACTCGCTCAAGCCGCCTAGCTCCCGCGCACGATTGGCCTGCCCGATCTCTTCGGGTTACTCTTTCGCCCCATGTCGACGGCTCTTCGAATCGCATCTTATCTAAAAAAATATCCGGGCTTTGCCATTGGGACGATCAGTGCCGCTCTTCTTTCTACCTTGCTCGGGCTGGTCTACCCCCGCCTTACGGGAATTCTGATTGATGACGTCATTGCCAAAGGCCAAGGAGAGAGGCTGCCGTGGTTGGTCGGACTTCTCCTTCTCGTCTTTCTTGGCCGCGATGGCCTCAATGCACTCCGAATTCTTCTGAACAATCTCTTTGAGCAGAAGGTGATTCTCGATCTTCGACGTGATCTTTACTCCGCTTTTCAGCGCCTTTCCACCTCTTGGTACGACCACCGCTCCAGCGGGGATCTTCTCACCCGGGTGAGTGAAGACGTGATGAATATGGAGAGAATGCTGATCGACGGAATTGAGCAGGGCCTGATTGCACTCCTTCAGCTTTTTGGGGTCGGGTTTATTCTTTTTCGAATGGATCCCCTTCTCGCCGCTTGGTCTTTAGCTCCAATCCCCTTTCTTGCCGCGGGCGCCCTGTATTACACCCTGACGGCCCACCCGCGCTATCGAGTTCAGCGCAAAGCGTCCTCCGCCATGAACTCACTCCTCATGGACCATCTGCAAGGAATGCGACAAATCAAAACGTACGGTTGGCTGGAAGAGGGCGTGAACCGA
>LIBO01000328.1 GCA_001438005.1 Verrucomicrobia subdivision 6 bacterium BACL9 MAG-120507-bin52
GGTGTTCAGCTTTTCCGCCGTCTCCTTAATCTGAGCCTCGTCGTCCTTCTTCACCGCCTCTTTTACCGCCGCCGCGGCCTCCTCAATCTCCTTTTTCTTGGCCGCATCCAGCTTGTCTCCCATCTCCTTCATCATTTTCTCGGCCGCAAAAGCGGTGTTCTCCGCCTGATTGCGCGTCTCAATCTTTTCTTTGGCCTTCAAATCCTCCGCCTCATGCTCCTTCGCTTCCCGGGTCAATTTCTCGACCTCTTCCTTGGAGAGACCACTCGAGCCAGTAATCGAAATCTTCTGCTCCTTCCCCGATCCTAAATCCTTGGCCGAAACCTGAAGGATGCCGTTCGTATCGATATCAAAGGTCACCTCAATCTGGGGCGTTCCCCGCGGCGCCGGCGGAATCCCGTCCAAATGAAAGGTGCCGAGCCGTTTATTATCGCGCGAAAGAGGTCGCTCTCCCTGCAAAATCACAATCTCCACCCCAGGCTGATTGTCCGAATAGGTGCTGAATACGTTGGTCTTTTTCGTCGGGACGGTCGTGTTCCGTGGAATCATCGGCGTGGCCACCCCGCCCGCCGTCTCGATCGCCAAAGTCAGTGGGGTTACGTCGAGCAAGAGCACGTCCTGCACGTCTCCTTTCAACACTCCCCCCTGAATCGCGGCTCCAATCGCCACCACTTCGTCCGGATTCACCCCCTTGTGAGGCTCCTTGCCGATCAGCTTCCGAGCCGTCTCGATGATCGAGGGCATCCTCGTCATTCCCCCCACCAAAACCAGTTCATCGATCTGCTTCGACGATAACCCCGCATCCTTTAAACAGGCATTTACTGGACCCGTCGTCCGCTCGCGCAACTTATCGGTCAGCTGCTCCAACTTCGCCCGCGTCAGTTTCTTTGCGATATGCTTTGGGCCCGACGCATCCGCCGTCACGAAGGGAAGATTGATTTCATACTCTTGGGCCGAGGAGAGCGCGATCTTCGCCTTCTCCGCCTCTTCCCGAATTCTCTGCAACGCGTCCGGTTGACCGTGCAGATCGATGCCCGAATCCGCCTTAAATTCGGCAATGATCCAATCCATCACCGCCATGTCCCAATCGTCCCCACCCAAATGGGTATCCCCATTCGTCGCCTTCACCTCAAACAGCCCGTCCCCGATGTCCAAGACAGAAATATCAAAGGTGCCTCCACCCAAATCATACACGGCAATCTTTTCGTCCTTCTTCTTGTCTAAGCCGTAGGCCAACGAGGCCGCTGTCGGCTCATTGATGATCCGCAACACCTCCAGCCCGGCAATCTTGCCCGCATCCTTCGTCGCCTGACGCTGACTGTCGTTAAAGTAAGCCGGCACCGTGATGACCGCTTGGGTAATCTTTTCGCCCAACTTTGATTCCGCATCCGCCTTCAGCTTTGCCAAAATAAAGGAGGAGACCTCTTCCGGTGAAAAGGTCTTCTTCTCCCCCTTCACCTCCACCTCCACCTGCGCGTCCCCATTCTTCGCCGCCACCACTTTATAGGGCAGCCGCTTCACCTCTTCCTGTACCTCCGCAAATTTG
>LIBO01000329.1 GCA_001438005.1 Verrucomicrobia subdivision 6 bacterium BACL9 MAG-120507-bin52
TTTCAACCGCTTTATCAAGAAACCCACCCCCTAACCCTACCCCACCCTCGCCCCCATGCCCCACTTATCCATGTTACAATTGTAACACGAATACGAGGATGCGGAACCTTCCACAGCCTGCAAAGATTCGGCTTCTCCCCATCGGTTTCTACCCCTCCCATCCCCTCGCCCCCATGCCCACCTATCCATGTTACAATTGTAACATGAATAGGATGTCACCCATTCGTCGCTTGCCAAAGACGCCAGTAGGCCCCTTTTCTTCTCAGCAACTCTTCCCCTTTGCCCTCCTCCACGAGACGACCTTTTTCCAAAACCAGGATCCGATCCGCCCGATGGGCCGCGTGGAGTCGATGGGTCACCAGCAACGTCGTCGGCCGACTCATCAACTTGCCCAAAACATCCAGCAACTCTCTCTCCGTCGTCGCATCCAGCGCGCTGGTGGGTTCGTCCAGCAGCAGAATCGGGGCATCCCGCAAAAAAGCCCGGGCAATTCCAATCCGCTGCCGCTGGCCCCCACTCAACATGACCCCTCTCTCCCCCACCTGCGTCTGGTACCCGTTGGGCAGTGCCAGGATAAATTCATGCGCTTGCGCTTCTTGCGCCGCGATTTCAATCTCTCGAAACGAAGCCCCCAGTCGCCCATACGCGATATTCTCCTGCACGGTTCCGCTTAACAGAATCGTCTCCTGTAAAACCAGAGCCTGCCTCGATCGCAAATCTTGCTTGGCCAAATTTCGTAAATCGATTCCATGGATGGAAATCTGTCCCGTCGACGGATCGTAAAAACGGGGCAGAAGGGACAGCAGAGTCGTCTTACCCGCTCCCGTCCCACCTACCACCGCCACCGATTCCCCTGGCTGAATGCGAAACGTCAGGCCCTGCAATACTTCATCGCCTCTCGCATACTGAAACCCCACCCCCTGAAACTCAATCGCCCCCGGCCCCGCCGGCAAACGTGCTGGGGATTGCGGATCGGGCACATCATCCGGCGTATCCAATACTTCAAAGACTCTTTGCGCGGCCGCCGCCGCTCCCTCCATCGACCAAGCCGTATAACTTAATTGCTCTAAGGGCGAGTAGAGCATTCCCAGGTAGGCCAAGAAAACCAGCAGGTCTCCCAATGTCATTCGCCCCGCCATCACCTCCCCCGCACCTACCCATAACAGTGCCGCCGTGCCCAAAGCCAGCAATGTCCCCACCACCAGTGTGCTGGCCACATTCGTCATCGAGAGGCGTAAGTTCGCTTCCAGTGATTCCCGAGCTTCCCGACGAAAAAGATCCACCTCGTGCGACTCGCGGCCAAAAGCATGCACCACTCGGATACTGGAAAGTCCCTCACTCGCCCTCGCCAAGACATCGCTCTCCTGCGCCTGCAGGGCCGCCGTCTCCCTTCGGATCCGACCCGCGTAACGCAAGATCGCCATCATCAGGAGCGGGACCACCCCTAAAGAGAGAAGCGCCAACAAGGGGCTCATCCGCCACATAACAACAAAAGTTCCCACCAACGTCAGCACCGAACCCAAAATCGTGGCAAACCCCCGATT
>LIBO01000330.1 GCA_001438005.1 Verrucomicrobia subdivision 6 bacterium BACL9 MAG-120507-bin52
ATCCGCTTCCTGATCACCGACCCCTCCCAAAACTTCCACGTCCCCCTTCTTTGCTCTCCCTGGTCTTACACGGCGTACCGAGGTAGCTAACCCGAACTGGATCGGCTCCTAGCGATCCTCTTTCCATGCCGGTCATCGATCTTTTAGTTCGCGGGGCCAACGTCATCCTCCCTAAGGGCAGTCGAAAGACTTCTCTTGCGATTCATCAAGGGAAAGTAGTGGGTCATGCCGAAATCGAAGCCGCGACCGTAATCGATGCCGAGGGGCTTACCCTTTTGCCAGGTGCCTTTGATGCCCACGTTCACTACAACGAACCTGGTCGCGCAGAATGGGAAGGCTGGGGAACAGGGTCGCGCGCCTCACGAGCGGGGGGTGCTACCTGTGTGGCAGAGATGCCCCTCAACGCCCAACCTCCCACCCTCGACGCCAAAACCTTCCAGATGAAGCGGGTCATTGCAGAAAAGAAGTCTTGCGTGGATTTTACCCTTTGGGGAGGCATCACCCCACTCAACATTAACAAGCTCGAGGAACTGGGTCGCGCTGGTGCCATTGGCTTCAAGGCCTTTATGGTCGATAGCGGGACGGACGACTTTCCAGGTTCAGATCCCGCCACACTAAAAGAAGGAATGAAATCAGCCGCACGGCAAAATCTTCCTGTGGCCATTCACGCAGAGTCCCCAAAACGAATTGCGGAACTCACCCAGCAGATTCGAATCCAAGGAGGAACTTCCGCCCAAGATTATTTGAATTCACGCCCAATCCAAACCGAGGTTGATGCCATCCACCTGGTCTGCGAACTAGCGGGCGAGACGGGTTGCCGCATCCATATCGTTCACGTCAGCTGTCCCGAAGGAATTGACGAGATCCAGCAAGCGCGAAAACGCGGGGTAGACGTAACCGCGGAAACATGTCCCCATTATCTGGTTCTCACAGAGGAAGACATGATTCGAATCGGTGCTCCGGCCAAGTGTGCTCCTCCCCTGCGCTCGGAAAACGCCCGTCATGGGCTGCTTCAAAATATCGATGAGGGAAAGATTGATACAATTGGATCTGACCACTCCCCCTCTCCACCTTCATTAAAAACCGATCCTGACTTTTTTAAGGTCTGGGGTGGAATCTCAGGATGCCAACATCTAATTCCTCTTCTTTTTTCTGCAGGACTTTCCCCAACCCAAATCGCAAGACTCACCTCGGAAAATCCTGCGCGCCGATTCGGCCTTTACCCACGCAAGGGATCACTTTCGGTCGGTTCCGATGCGGACTTTCTTCTCGTCCGGACTGGAATCACTTATGAGATCAGAGCCCAAGATCTTCTCACCACCCACCCGATTACCCCCTACCTTGGGAGAATACTCACTGCCCGCGTCGAAAGAGTGGCGGTGCGGGGTTGTCTAGAACCCTCCAGAGGGCATTTTCTCGCACCTTCCCCATCCAAATAGGAACTCTTCAAACGAAAAAGGGTCGAACGATCAGCTTGTTCCACCCTTTTCACATCGATACCCTATTCTTATGTCTCACTCTCAACCTCTCCCTGGGGTT
>LIBO01000331.1 GCA_001438005.1 Verrucomicrobia subdivision 6 bacterium BACL9 MAG-120507-bin52
CAATCGCAGTCCCTCCTTTAGACGTAAAGTACCTTCGCAAGGGTCATGCGGTCCATTTTCGTTGTCAGGCAAGAGGTTGCGCGGGGTTGCGAGTGGACTTGATGGCGCGACTCAGGGGTCTATCGGGCTTTCCTATTCTCTGGAGACGACGGCAAATCTGGAGGCTGAGCAGTTCATTGGAGGTGGCGGGGCTTTCTCTGCCCGATCTGGTTCGAGCAAAAAAAACCCAGAGGGACAAGGATTGGCCAATGATTCGCCGCTTGGTGGAGGCGGATTACTTCACCTATCGGGGAAACGCGGGTGCTAAGCAAATCGGGTTTTGGCTCAAAGAGGCTCGCTCCCCTGAAATCCTTATCGAACTAAAGAGGGAGTTTCCCGCTAAGTTCGCGCAGGAAGCGAAGAAAAGAAGAGTCCTTCGTGCCGTTGCCGAAAAACCGGTTCAAGAATTGGAAAAGCTGTTGCGTCGTGAGGAAGATCTAGAAAGGACGAAGGACAGGGCCTATTGGAGGCCATTACGAAGAGAGATGGAGCTGCTGCGAAAAACAAAAATACAATCCCGCAATTAGAGAAGCTGATCCCCAGTCTTGGGAGAAAAAGTTTAGAGTTTATTTTCCTTTTCGCGGAATGAAACACCGCCCAATGAATTTTAGCGGGTCGAGTAACGCCCAATTCATCAGCCTGTTTCCTGTTTTCGTGAACAAGGAGCCAGCAGACCAAGTGATCGCTAAATATTATTGGAAAAACGACGCCCATTGGAACGAGGAGGGGCATCGGCTGGTGGCAGATGCCCTCTTGAAGCCCGAAGGAGGAATTCTCCTCCCCAAAAAGGGTGCGGGCGAATCAAAGACCCAATCGCGGAAATGAAACGAGCTGGGTCTTGACTGGAGATTTGTCGGGAAAGAGCTCAAATCGGAGTTTGCCAGGGGGAATGAGGCCACCTTTTAGAAGGTGTTTGAGGCGGAACGAGAGTTTGGCGACCCGCATCCGAAGCGTTTTGCGATGCACATCAGTCAAAGCATTTTCTCCGTGTGGGCCGATGCGTTTGGCAATGTCGTCCTGGTGCCAGGTGAAAATGCCGATGGGTTTGCGGACGGAGACCAGTTTTAGGCCCAGTTTCATTTGCCGGCGGAACCAGACGTGATCCCCGACGACGCGATATTCGGCAGGGTAGGGGCAGCGCTCCCAAATCTGACGACGAAACAGGAACGAGCAGGTTTGGACAGGCATATGCCAATCCGCATCGATGGGGCGGGGAACCGTGATCTGGTTGAACAGGTAAAGGAAGTTGAGCTGGCCATCCAGCATGATG
Source organism: Verrucomicrobia subdivision 6 bacterium BACL9 MAG-120507-bin52 (assembly GCA_001438005.1). GTDB lineage: Bacteria > Verrucomicrobiota > Verrucomicrobiia > Methylacidiphilales > Verrucolacustridaceae > Verrucolacustris. The sequence continues at coordinate 1,310 of LIBO01000331.1, forward strand.
GTGGGTCCGAAGACGGCGTCGGCCCCAGTTTGATCAAGTCTTTGAAGGGCGTGGGCTAGGCCCGCCCGGTCGTACTGCTCGTCGGCGTTTAAGTGTCCGAGGGAACGACCCCTTGCGGCAGCCATGCCTTTGTTTAGGGCATCGTACATTCCCTTGTCGGGTCCTGGGATGAGGCGAATATCTTTCTGCTGCTTTAGATATTCAACAG
>LIBO01000332.1 GCA_001438005.1 Verrucomicrobia subdivision 6 bacterium BACL9 MAG-120507-bin52
TCCCCAAGTCCCCCCGAACAAAAAAGTTTCCTTTCTACCCCTACTAGTTGCAGGTGCAGCGGGGTTTCTTCTCGCCCTTTTCGTTCTAAGGGGCGACTCGATGGTGGGCGAATGCCCGATGTATTCGGAGGCATGCCCCGTCACCTCGACTCTCATGCAGGTGGAGCTGGCCCTGGAGAAAAATGACCTTCCCAAGGCAAAAGCAGAGGCGAACAAGCTCAGTGAGCAGCTAGAGCGCACTATGCCCGACCTTGCAAGACTTGCCGAAAAAGTCTCGAAAAGCACCACCCTCAACCAGGCCCGCACGCGACTTCAAGAATTAGAAAAGCAGATGATGTCGGACGTATCGGCGACCTATCAAAAGTGATTCGTTGGGTTGCGACTGCCCTTGCTGGGCTGCTTCTGCCCTGCTTCGCTGCGACTGAAACCCCGATGACCATTGGCTCACCTCTCCCTAGCCTCAGCGCCAAAGATCAAGACGGACAAATCGTCAACCTGAGCACCTTTGGGAAAGAGGGTTATCTTCTCGTCTTCTTTTATCCTAAGGCCAACACCCCCGGCTGCACCGCTCAAGCTTGTAGCCTTCGAGACGGCTACGAAGATCTGCAAAAAAGAGGGGTCAAAGTAATCGGGGTCAGTGCTGATAATGCCGCCTCACAAAAAAAATTCACCACGGAACATAAGCTCCCTTACTTGCTCCTCGCAGATACCGAGAACAAAATTATCGAAGCCTTTGGCGTTGGGGGCTTATTCGGGTTCGCCAAACGATCCGCTTTCCTCTTTCGCGATGGCAAGCTGATCTGGCAAGACCCCAAAGGCTCCACCCAAGACCAGGCCAAGGTCGTACTCGACTTGTTGGCGACTCTCCCTGCGCCGTGAAGTCGTTCCGCAAGGAACTTACTTTTCAAACACCCTCTCGTCGCGCATTCGTTAATATCACCCCTCAGATCGAATCAGCCCTGCTGGCTGCCAGAGTCCAAGAGGGGTTGTGCCTGGTCAACGCGATGCATATTACTGCATCGGTTTTCATTAACGACAACGAGTCGGGCTTACATGCGGATTTCGAAACATGGCTGGAAAAGCTGGCTCCCGAAAAACCACATAACCAATATCGCCATAATGGGGCGGAGGACAACGCCGACGCCCACCTCAAACGAACCCTGATGGGTCGAGAGGTGGTGGTGGCGATTACCGAAGGAAAACTGGATTTTGGTCCTTGGGAGCAGATCTTCTACGGCGAGTTTGATGGTCGCAGGACAAAACGAGTATTGGTGAAGATCATCGGCGAATAACCTCACCATTCCCTCTTTCCCACTCCACCAACCGATTCTATAAAACCATATGGCTTCGATCTTCGGTAACCGTCTACAAATCTTTGCCGGTAACGCTAACCGAGAGTTAGCCCAAGGCATCGCGGATTACCTAAAAGTCCCGCTGGGGAAAGCAACTGTCACCACTTTTCCGGATGGGGAAACCTTCGTCAAATA
>LIBO01000333.1 GCA_001438005.1 Verrucomicrobia subdivision 6 bacterium BACL9 MAG-120507-bin52
GTTGCCCCCGTCCAACCTGCCAGAATTGTCGCGATCGGTTTGGCCATCCCCAATCCCACCAGAGCCACCACCACCAGAGGCGTCGCCGCTAAGAGAAAAGGCCGTCTCCGACCCATCTTTCCCCGATGCCGATCACTTTGCACTCCGATGACAGGATTGAGCAGAATACCCAGAACCGCGGGCAAACTGCCTGATAAAAACCCAATCAATGTGTCCGAAGCGTGTGCCCACCGAAGTTGGAGCGGTACCAGCGATGTCGGCAGCTGCTCCATGATCTGCAAACAGAGGTCTCCCAAAAGCATCCAAAACATCACCGTCATCAGAGCCCTCGACCCATAAACCAGCGACCCGACACGGTACGACCTCTCTGGTTTGACTTCGCCCAACACCTCCGTTGGGGTCCTCATCGAATGAGAAGGGAAAATGCCCCCTTGATCGTGACCCAATGTAACCCGCAAAAAAAATGGAACTGCACGGATTAACCATAAAAGGCACCCACCCCTACCGTCAAATTACAATCGCGCAATGTAATGGGAATTAGTCAGGGATGCGAATTTATCACTTTCCGATTTAGTGGGGCTCTGGCCACTGAGGTGAGGAGGCACGAGAAAGGTTAACGTGTGAGTCGGCAGATGCTTGGCCCGATAGAGGAGCCGATCCAAGGCCGTATGAATCAGCTCGGGAAAATTCAGATCGATGACTTGGACCATTTTGGGAAGGCCACTGATTAGAGAGGGGTGATTTCCCGCAATCACCATCTTCACCTTCCCCTCCGTCAAAAGATGATCTTTTTCCAAGTGGCCGGCTAGCTCGGTCGCCCCCTGCTCGAGGGTCATAAAGATCCCCACCGGACCCTCCGCCGAGCGACAAGCCTCTGCCACCTCCCGCAAATCGGAAAAATCTGTGCAAGGATCAGGCCAGAACCTGCGGGCCGTCTGCTGACCCATCGGGCGTGCCCAAGTACGGGTGACACATCCTGCCCTCCCCGCCCGATCCAACATGGCCCGACCGCGGACGATCAGTGCCTCGTGGAAATAATCTCGGTGGTGAACAACCCAAAAAGAGCGGCAGCCCACTTTCTCGAGGTGCTCGAAGGCGAGACTTCCGATCGCAACGTCATTCACCGTGACGTGATCGATTTTTTCCACGGGGTGCCCAGGGGCAAAGAGATGCACCGAGGGAACTAAGCTCGCCATCCTCGAAATACACGCCCGCAGATTTTCACTGGGACCAAACTCCATCAAAATGGCTCCATCGATTTGACGAGAGAGAACCGAAAGTGGCACCTGATCAGGGGAAATCATCTGATCCAAAATCAAATTCAACTGGCGCTTACGACAGTCACTCTGCAACTCCTCCACCAGGATCGCCATAATCGGATCCTGAAAAACTTGTCGGCTACTGGAACCAATCGTGACCAAAGCGATCGACCCTAAACGGGGGCGACGGGAACTACCCAACTTTGGTTTCGGTCCAGGCC
>LIBO01000334.1 GCA_001438005.1 Verrucomicrobia subdivision 6 bacterium BACL9 MAG-120507-bin52
CTGGAGGCATATCGCAAGGAGAACCCAGGTCTCTACGTGGTTTCTTACGTGAACTGCACGGCGGCGGTGAAGGCGCAGAGCGATGTGATTTGCACCTCGGGGAATGCGGAAAAGATTGTGCAGAGGGTTCCCAAGGATCGGGAGATACTTTTTTTGCCCGATCGCAATTTGGGGGATTGGGTGATGCAGCGAACCGGACGCAAGATGCGCTTATGGGATGGGGACTGTTATGTGCACATGGAGTTCACGGCCGCTTCGATTGATCGAATAAGGAAAGAGCATCCCGAAGCTCAAGTCGTCGCCCACCCGGAGTGCACGAGGGCGGTACGTGCCTTGGCGGACGAGGTGTGTTCCACCGAGAAAATGGTGGGGTACTGCAGAAATTCTTCGGCGCGGACCTTTATCGTGGTGACGGAAGAGGGCATGTTGCATCGATTGCGTCGGGAGATGCCGGATCGGCAATTTATCGCGGGTCCAACCGATCGCTGTGCCTGCGGGGAGTGTCGGTACATGAAGATGAACACCTTGGCAAAAGCGGTGGGGGCTTTGGAGAGTATGGCCCCCGAACTGCTCTTAAGTCGGGACGTCATGCAAAGGGCAAAAGCGCCCATCGAGCGGATGCTGGATTGGAGTCGCAACTAGTTGTCGTACATAGACAAAGGGGCACAGGTGATTGAAAAGAGGGCGGCGTAGGATTTGACTAGGCAGAAGCCATCCTTTCGCTAGAACTTTTTACGCAATCCTATGCAAATAAACGATTCATGGAAGTTGCTGATGTGTGCTTTGGTGGCCCTCCAGGGTTCTTTCGGCGCAGGTCGGGCTCAGACGGAGGAGGCGCCGGAGTCGGTCGAGCCACCTTTGCAGATCACATCGGATGGGGCGAATCGATATGAAGGTGGAATTTACTACGCCAAGGACAATGTGGTGGTGACCTACGGGGGGGATGTGTTGATGGCGGATGAGGTACACTTTAATCCGCAAAGCAAAGAGGCGACCGCCAAAGGAAATGTGCGCTTGTACATGTTGGGCCAGATTTATCGGGGCGATTTACTGACTTATAATTTCCGGACGAAAAAAATGTTATCGGAAAAGTTCCGCTTTTTGGATGGAAAGATGATGGTGGAGGGAGAGTCGATCGACAGTCCGGAGTTGGGACGCTACGACATTGCGGGGGGAGACTACTCGACGGACAACCGAGAGACCCCTGGATGGAAAACGAAAGCCTCATCGGTTTCGATCTACCCGGGGGATAAGACGATTGTCGAGAATTCGGTCGCGTATTTCGGGGATGTTCCCTTTTTCTACTTTCCATCCCTTGCCCTTTACGAGAGGGACATGGGAGATTCTCCCGATATCTCTTTTGGGTCGGTATCCCGGCTGGGAATGTTTGTCCAAGGCGCCTATCGATTTGCCCTGACCGACAAGGTCAAGGGAGAGGTGAATTTGGATTACTATGGAAGGCGGGGATTGGCGG
>LIBO01000335.1 GCA_001438005.1 Verrucomicrobia subdivision 6 bacterium BACL9 MAG-120507-bin52
GCCGCGAAGACATGAGGATCGTCGGCAAGGTTGGCATCCTTCGATGGGCTTGCCGGAGGGGCCGGTCAACTTTCAGGGGGTGGTGACGCGGTCGAAGCTGAATCGTTGGCGGGGAAGAAAGTGCAGTGTGGAGATTGATTTAGAGGTGATTTCAAAAGGGCTGGAGACGGGGGATCGAGTGCGGATTCTTTTTTATCACCTTCCCTTTATGGCTCGGGCCTTTCCGGAGGGTAAGCGAGTGGCGGTCTATGGTCGATTGGAGGAGAAGAGTGGAATTTTGCGAACGATTCACCCCGAGACGGAGACGATTGAGGAGGGAAAAGAGGAGAATATTCATTTGGATCGTGTCGTTCCGGTCTACCCATTAATTGCGGGACTGAACCAACGAAGAGTCCGCTCCACTCTCTATCACTATTTAAGGAACTGCTGGCCTCAGGTGGAGGAGGCTTTTCCCGCGTGCGAGGGCATGCCGAGCCGGGAGGAGTCATGGCGGATCTATCATTTTCCATCCTCCTTGCCTGAGGTGGAGGTGGCTCGGCGCAGGTTAGCCTGGGAGGAGCTGGTGGCCTCGCGGTTTGGCGTGCTGGTCCGCAGAGCAGCCCGTGAGGCTATTCGGGTGGAGAGGCCGGAGAAGGTTCGGGATTTGATCGGGCCATGGCTGGCGAACCTACCTTTCTCGATGACGGCCGACCAGAAAACGGCTTGCGGGGAAATCGATGCGGATTTGCGGTTAGGGCGCCCGATGCATCGACTCCTGCAGGGAGATGTGGGTTCAGGCAAAACTTTGGTCGCCGCCCACGCTCTTTTGCGTGCACTGGAGCATGGCTCCCATGTGGCTTTGATGGCACCGACGACTTTGCTAGTGGAGCAACATGCGGCGGCTTTGCGGAAACTTCTGCCGCCCCGGATGCTGGAGATCGTCACATGGACTTCCGACTCGAAACCGGGTCCAGTGGGTTTGTTTCCGAGGATTACCATCGGAACCCACGCGCTCTTTGCGGCGAAGGCAAGGTTGGCTCGGTTATCCCTCTGTGTGATTGATGAGCAGCAAAGATTTGGGGTGAAGCAGCGGGCGGCTTTTTTAGCGAAAGGGGAGCGACCGGACTTACTGGTACTGACAGCGACACCGATTCCAAGAACGTACGATCTCCTGATGAACGGGGATTTGGATAAGTCCTACTTGCGGGAGATGCCGCCTGGGCGTGGGGAGGTGAAGACGTATGTGAGAGAGGCGGAGGCGGAGGAAAAAATATGGGCACATTTGCAGGACCGGATTCAAGTGGGAGACCGGGCTTATGTCGTCGTGCCGAGATTAGGGGAGGAGGTGCAAGATCCCGCGGATGAGGCTTCGGTTAAAAGAACGTACGACTTTTTGGTGACACGGTTTGGTAGTCGGCGAGTTGCCCTGCTGCACGGCAAGATGAAGGAGCAAGAGAAGCTGCGGATTTTGGATGGTTTCCGGAAAGGGAAAA
>LIBO01000336.1 GCA_001438005.1 Verrucomicrobia subdivision 6 bacterium BACL9 MAG-120507-bin52
TCGCGGGTCGGATTTCTCGTACGGGCCCCGACTGGATCGAAATCGAAGAAATGATGACCCCACTCCACCCAGGCGACGGTGTCGTCATCGACCGAGGAACCGACACGGAAAAAGAGCCAGGCGGTTTTCTCTTTGGGGTGAAGGGGAACCGACTTCTCTTTCGCCATGGATCCCTTCCCGCCCATACCTCCCGTCCGGGCGATCGGGTCTGGAAAACCAAAGATCCGCAGCTGGAAAAACAGTTGCGGGCCGAACGGTCCAAGGAAGCCCCAACCCAGACGACACCACTTGATCTAAAAATTTCCGGCCAACCCAATAAACCCCTTTATATCCATGCGACGGTGTTGGAGCAGGAAGCGCTTCTCACTTCAATCATACCCCTCACCCCAGCTCGAAACCGACCTCTCACCCCAGAGAGCTTGCGCCAGCAGTTTAGTCGCCTTGGCGGAACTCCCTTTCATCTCGGAGAACTGTCGGTCGACCTTCCCCAACCCGTAATTCTGCCCGTCTCCGAACTCAACCGTCTCCGCCGCGACCTCGTCGCCCGCTTGTCGGCCTCCGCTCCATCATCCCACTTTCCCGGGAAAGTGGGAACGTCGGCCCAAGGTGGCACTCCCACCCTTGCCTCTTTGCTTCAACCGATTCTTGATTCGAAATCCACTCACCCAACGCCAACTCAACCGATGATCTCCGTCCTCTGCCGCGATCCCGCCCAAGTCGAGGCCCTCCTCGCTGAGTCCCCCGACCTGCTCTACCTCGACTTCGAAGATCTCCGCCGCTTTGCCCCCACCGTGGAGGTCATCCGCCAGAAATCTAAGGTCCCCGTTTACCTAGCCACCCCACGCATCCAAAAAGCCGGTGAGACAGGATTTTTCCGCCTAATTGAAAACGCCAAGCCCGATGGAGTCCTCATTCGCAATCTCGGCGCTCTCGATTATTTCCGATCCGCCCAACTTGCCATGATCGGCGACTTCTCCCTCAACGTCTCCAATGCTCTCTCCGCTGATCTCTTCATTCGCGAGGGATTGCAACGCCTTACCCCCAGCTACGACCTCGATATCACTCAACTCCTCGAACTACTCCGCTCCGCCTCGTCAGACTGGTTTGAGCTCACCCTCCACCAGCACATCCCGATGTTTCATATGGAACACTGCGTCTTCGCCGCTTTTCTCTCCGAAGGCAAAGACCACCTCACCTGTGGCCGACCCTGCGACCATCACCGAATCGCCGTCCGCGACCGCGTCGGCGAATCCCACCCTATCCGGGCTGATGTCGGTTGCCGCAACACCGTCTTTAACTCCCGCCCCCAATCTGGCGCCTCCCACCTGCCTTCACTTCTTGCCTCAGGCCTACGCCAATTCCGACTGGAGCTTCTGGACGAATCACCCGAGGAATCGGTCCGCTTGCTCCGCTCCTATCGCGAGGCCTTGGTTGGCCACACCGATCCCCGTT
>LIBO01000337.1 GCA_001438005.1 Verrucomicrobia subdivision 6 bacterium BACL9 MAG-120507-bin52
CACCGCCCGCCGCCGCTTTGGCCGCTCCCGTGGCCACCGTCTGGGTGGCAGAGGCCTCCCCCACAATCGGTGGCAAATTGGGTTTTACCGGATCGGCCATAAATCTAGCTTGTGCTCTTCTTCTTACCTTCCGGCGAGGGTGTCTTTCCTTTGATGGCCGGCTTCTGGTCCAACTCCTCTAACGCTTTCCATAATTTCTGCACCGCTTCGGGAGTTTTCTTCACCTTGCCATCCAAAATCTCGCGGGGATTCAGTCGCTCCCCATAAAAATTTTCATTCGTGTCGTCCGCCGAGGCAAACCCCAGGCCCGACAATGAAACCCCACCAAACAAGCCCTTACTAAAACTGTAGGTATAAACCGGCGCATTCACCGTCGCCACCCCCGCCGATAACTCCCGCCCCACGGGCCCCGCCGTACCCTCCACCGCCGCACTGCTCGTATAATTTCCCTTCTGCATAAACTGCTTCACCGCCTCCTCCGTATTCAGCAAAAGCACATAATCCTGCACCGTGCCCCCCGCCTGAAATCCCACCCCCGCCCCCGCCGCCGAAATCCCCGAAGGAGGCGACCACTTCTTCCCCCTCCGCATCACCACTAAGCCCTCGCCCCCCTCCGCCCCAATCAGAAACGCCGCCTTGTACACCGTCAAAATCACTAATCCCTTGCACTCATGAAACACATTGCGCGGAATCGAGTCACCCTGCGCTTTCCCATACTGCTCCAAAATATCCACCGTCTTATCAATCGACTCCCCTAACGTGCTACCGGCGTAGACCGAACCCAAGCACATCCCGGACAGAATCAGCAGCGTGACCATAGTTTTGTACATAAATCGATAATGTCTCCCCCGCCTCCCCTTGGCAATCCGATCCCTTACCAAGACCTACCCTCATCCGCATCGATATAGTCAAAAAATGTCTGAATCTCCCCTCTCCCCTCCCACCCCGCCTCTTTTTTACGAAAAATCAGCCGATCCGCCATCTCGTCCCTCCAACCCCTTTTCGATAGATACTCGCTCCAAATTTTCCGCTCCCCCGCATCCCTCCTTCGACCCTCCCCCTCACACCACTGCAGAATCTCCTCATCCGTTCCGCCCTCCCCCACTCGCCCTCGTAATTTTTCATAATCCACTCCCAAAAATTCACAGCACGCCCGATCAAAGGCCTGACCTAAATTCGCTCGGTACTCCTCGGGTAACTTTCCCGCCCGCTCCAGCCTCACCTTGTCCACCATCCGCCCGAAATAGACCAACCCCGCCACCTCCTCCCGTGGCCCTCGCAACCCCACCACCGGCTTTCGCTCCCCGCTCACCGCCCCAACGCCTCCCGCAAGCTTCGAATCTCATTTTCCAGCTCCTCCACTCGTGCCGCCAAATCCAAAACCAAGCCCGCCCCCGCCGGCGAAACCCCATACTCAATCCGCAACTGCTCAATCCGCCTGACCAAAAAT